>JABMOS010000106.1 GCA_013203185.1 Fidelibacterota bacterium
AAATTTTCCGAACATAATGATAAATGATAACTATAATATAATTATAAGGTTAATGAAATGAACTCTCTCTTTACTACCTCCCTGTTTTCCCTTGGCCTCCTTGTGTTTGTCTTTGCTTGCTCAAACATGGATAACGACACGCTTGCCACCATCGATGGAAAAGCTGTCGCACTAGAAGATTTTACATCTAAAAACCCTGCTTCACGATTTGCAAACAAGGAGAAGGATTTCTTGGATTCAAAGGTAGATGAGTTTGTTAGAAAGGCTCTTTTTACCCGGGTGGCGATTGATCGTGGCTTTGGAGAAACTGATGATGTTCTAATCAAAAGAAAGAAGACCGAAAACAGGCAGTTACTTCAAGAGGTGTACACCAAAGTCATTCTGGATGCCGTTGTTGGTGATGAATATATCAAAGAAATCTATGATCGCTCGGGAACAGAACTGAACGCGCGCCATATTTTAGTTCAGTTTAAGGGCACCTCCCGCTCTCGTTCAGAGCGAACCAGGGTTGATGCCCTGGCAATCATGGGTCAGATAAATAACCGCCTTTCAAAGGGAGAGTCCTTTGAGGCTTTGGCTGGTGAATTCACTGATGACCCTTCTGGCAAAGAGAATGGCGGGGATCTTGGTTGGTTTGGCTGGGGCAAAATGGTTGGTCCGTTTCAGGACGCAGCTTTTAAACTGAACCCTGGAGAGGTTTCTAATGTGGTTGAAACAGACTTTGGTTTTCACATCATAAAGCTAGAGGCAAAACGTGAGGTTGAGCGCGGCGATTTTGAATCTGAAAAGAACGCCCTCAAACAACAGGCTAGTCGTGAAAAAAGCGCTGAACTTGGTCAGAAAGCAAATGAGTTTTTAGACGGTCAGAAAAAGGCAGCTGGGTTTGAAGTCCTTACTGAAAATGTTCACGAGTTTTTCATGATTTATGATGGTTCCGGCTTAAAAAAAGAACCCATGGATGAAATGCTTAAAAAGCTCAACTACCAAACACCACTGTTTAAGCTAAGAGGTGAGGAGTTAGGCTCTGATTGGTTGGCAGAAGAGATCGGCATGATCGACGAGGGTCAAAAACCACGTTTTAATGGTGAAAATCAATTGCTGGGAATTATTGATCAACTGGTCACCCAAAATCTTATTATTAGTTACGGACATGACAACAAATACGATCAGGACAAAGTGTTTGCAAAAAGAATCAACGCCCTTGTTGAGCGATTTGCTTATGAGGCTTTTATAGCTAAAGAAATCAATGAAAATCTAACCCCAAGTGATGACGAGCTGTTGGCCTTTTATGAAGCAAACAAGGCTGAAAAATATATGGACAAAAAGAAGGTTCTGGTAAGAGAGATCTTTGTTAAAGACAGCCTCTTCGCTGCTTCTTTGAAAAAACGCCTGGATGCAGGTGAGCTCATGGAAAAGCTGGCTGAGCGGTATACTGAAAGAAAGGCTACCAAGGCAGAAGGTGGATTGTTGCCTGCCTTTCAAGAGGGTCGCTATGGCGTCATGGGAAAAGAGGCTTTCACGATGGCTGTTGGTGAAATCGCAGGGCCCATAACGCTCGGTAATGGTTATTCAATCATCCAGCTAGAGGAAACCATTCCCGAAGGACCAAAACCCTTTGTCAAGGTCAAGGGACGCGTTAGAACGGAAATTCTGAGTGAGTTGAGAGAGTCGCGGAACGAAAAGCTGTACAGTGAGCTCCAAAAGGAGTTTCCTGTTAAAGTAAACTATTCCGCTGTCCATGCCTTTTATGATGATATGGCTGTCACAAAATAGCTATCAGCGATGAATAAACTTTTTCTTCTTCTGGTCCTATCCCTCTTGATGGGCATGGTTTCTTGTTCTCGCGACCAGGATGATAGACTGGTAGCCAAGGTTAACCATGAAGTGTTGTCCCTGGATGGGCTGGTCTTGATGTACCCTGGTTTTATGTCTTTGGATAGCCTTCAAAAATCTCTGTTGGTTGAAAACTGGATTAGAGAAACCCTTTTAGCTCAAGAAGCAGAGAAGGGCCTAATTCACAGGGATCCCATGTTTAACTACAGGGTTGAGACATATCGTCGCAGACTGCTGGCCGACAAACAGCTTGATGTCATTTTAAAGGACCAGGGTGATGTTACCCGGGACGAGATTGAAGCCTATTATAAGAAAAACATTGAGTCTTTTAAGCGTCAGAGTAATGAGTTCTTTGGCTTTCATGTGCTTCTGCCTACACGTGACGAGGCCCGAGAGCTTGAAAAGGCTATCGAAAAGGGTGATTTAGAAAAGAAACAGGCGCTGGTGGCCATGCACCCAAAGGAAACGGGGCTGTTCAAGGTAGAGCATCTGTTCCCCGAGGTAAAAGAATACCTTCTCAAAAAGAAGCGTCCTGGTATTTTTGGGCCCATTCAGACCGATCTTGGATACCACCTTGTGGAGGTTAAGACCTGGCATGATCGTGGTTCTATAAAGAGCCTTGATGAGGTCTGGGAGGAAATTGCAGCCAGGCTCTCAATTAACCGCCAACGCCATATAGAAACACAACTTGTAGACAGCCTCAGGAAGTCTGGAAGTATTCTATTTAATAAAAAAATTCTCTATAATAATACTTCTACAGAATAGGTAATAACAAATGCGCCTTTTAGTACTCGTCTTCACCACCCTCCTCGCATTGCATGCCAGTGCTCAACAACTAATTGATGGTGTAGCAGCTATCGTTGGGGAAAAGGCCATTCTTTATTCAGAAGTTGACCAGGTAACCCAGCTCTTTGCCATGCAAGCTAAATTACCTTCATACTCCTCGCCAGAGGTGCTTCAGCAACTGCGAGCACGAGCTCTTGAGGAACTCCTAAACCAGCAGGTTTTGTTGGAATATGCCCGCCAGGAGACTATTGAGGTAGAAGATAGAAGTGTTCAAATGCAGCTGGACCAGTCCCTGCAGAATATAGAAATGCAGTACGGAAGCCTTAGAAAAGCTGCCGAGGCTTTTGGTGTGGATCACTATAAAATCAAATCCTATTATGAGGATCAAATAAGAACGAATCTTCTTGTTGAACAAGTAAAAATGGAGCTCTTTAGTGATATCAAAGTGAGTCGTCGTGAGGTCGAAGATTTTTATGAGACTTGGCAAGATAGCTTCCCGGCCAAAAACCCCCAGGTTGATTTTTCCATTCTCTCCATGACGGTTGAATTGGGGCCAGACAAGCTAGAACAGCTAAAAAACCAATTGTTGACCATAAAGAATGATATTAATTCGGGGGAAATTCTATTTGAGGATGCTGCAAAGCAATATTCAAAAGATCCTGGGTCTGCAGCCAATGGGGGCAATTTGGGTCTCGTCGGGCGTGGTGTCTTTGTAAAGCCGTTTGAAGAGGCGGCTTTTTCTCTGGAAGTCGGTGAAATGAGCGGGATTGTGGAAACCCAGTTCGGTTTACACCTACTAAGACTTGATGAAAAACAAGGAGAGCAGGTAAATATATCTCACATTTTACTCATGCCCGTGGCAGATGATTCTGATAGAAAGTTCACCTCTGATAAACTCGCTGGCATTAGAGATGACATCCTTGCTGGCAAGACAACGCTAGGAGAACAGGTAGAATTATATGTAACAGACGAATATATGAAGTCCAGAAAGGGTCAAATGGGATTAACTGACATATCCTTATTACCTGAAGATATTCATGATCTTCTTCTAAATATACCACTAGAAAACCTGTCTATGCCTGTTTATAGCTCAGATCAATTTCACCTCATTATGGTCCATCGTAGGATCGCAGGTGGTAAAATCAACCTTTCAGACCATTGGCCTGATGTCGAAACAATGTCTCTTGAATTCAAAAAGCGCAATCGTTACCAATCCTGGATAGATGATCAGCGTGACCGTATTTACATTCAGATAAAATAATTATTCTTTCAGCCAACATCTTTTTTAGACCTGCGTTTAAGAGCGGGTCTTTTTTTAGCCTGAAATACTTATTAGAAATGATTAAACATGTCGAAAAAAGAGGATTAACCCCTGGTTATGAACATGCTTCTCGCTACAATAGTAGTGACGAGGTATTGTTTTTTAAAAACTTATAAAAATATTTTAAAGTTATTCATGCTATTAACAACATAGTTATCCACAACGACATCAATATCAATGGTATATACAAAAGTGTTCACAACACGCTTTTGTATACCAATAGACAAACATCTCTTAACAACGACTATCTACATATCCACAGATTTTGACTGGAAGTATTAATATATAAATTACTGATTTTATTGATTTTATATATATACAAACTAAAACTTATCAACATTATTGGCTCACCATACTACCACTACTTATTATATTAAATATATAATACTATAGTATATACCTGACTTTGTGGTCATGTTTTGCAGTAAATTCTATATACTAAATATGCACAAACGTGCAGGTCACTTCTCAAGTAGAAGCTGTTCAAATTATTAAGAAGCACCAAATCCTGTGAATTGATTATGTAAATATCTGCCCGATAATATGGGAAATTATGTGTCTAGATAGTCGTACAGGTGCAAACATATACACTACTGCCAATTAATTATTTTATGTAATCCGGTAATACCGAGTAATTCCACATAAGCATCCAGAAATATAAATACTATATTGAAGCACAAAATTATTGAAATATGGTCCATCAATCATTTTTGCATTCGAGCAAATAGAGGATTACTTTGAACCAGGAAACACGTCAAAAGATTATTAAGATACTAACTGTTATAGTTACGATCTATCTATTTCTCCTAACAATAAATCTCCTTGGCCATAGTTTTAAGCTCTTCGGAAAAGGATTTGCCGAAGCTATGCTTCAGACGACTTCCAATCCCTTTACAGGTCTTATCATTGGAATTGTAGCAACATCTCTAATTCAGAGTTCCTCTACGACGACATCCATAGTTGTCGGTTTAGTTGCAGGTGGGGTTGTAAACCTGGAAAATGCCATACCCATTATAATGGGGGCTAATATTGGAACCACGGTTACGAATACATTTGTGTCTCTTGGACACATAGGAAGGAAAACAGAATTTAAAAGAGCTTTCGCCGCGGGGGTTGTTCATGATTTTTTTAATATTTGTGCTGTAATAGTTTTATTTCCCCTGGAATTAAAATTTCACTTGATTAAAAAGGGAGCACTATTTTTAGAAAAAAGCTTCGAGGGTGTTGGCGGTATGAGAATGTTTAATCCTCTCAAAGCAATACTTAACCCAGTAATAAACGTTATTGATTCTATTTTTATAAATATTCCATATAATGAAATTATTCTTATGATTATTTCAATAGTGGGAATGTTTGCAGCTTTAGGTTTACTCATAAAAACTATAAGATCCTTAGTAGTGGATAAGATAGAAATAATCATAAATAAGTATCTCTTCAAAAATGATTTTTTGGGCATGACCTGGGGCATGGGGATGACATTTATAGTGCAGAGTAGTTCTGTGACAACATCTCTCATAGTACCCCTGGCCGGTGCAGGTATTGTGAGCTTAAGAAAAATATTTCCTTATACAATGGGTGCCAACATTGGGACAACAGGAACTGCGTTACTCGCGGCATTAGCAACTGGAAATCCTGTAGCGGTTACAGCCTCATTCGCTCATCTCGTATTTAATATTCTTGGGATATTAATATTTTATCCCCTAAAATTTATCCCAATTACTCTAGCTGAAAAAGTCAGTAGTTATGTATCAATATCAAAAAAGAATCTCATAATATTTCTCATATTATATTCAATGATATATTTTGTACCAATTGTATTTATAGTGTTTTTTTAAAAGCAGAGGTAGTTTTATGTGGAATGAAATTAAAAATCTTTGGTCCAGTGATAACTTGCTTACAGAAGCATGGGACTTGACTTACGAAGCAATCAATATTGATGCTGAAATGTTTAATGATGCTATCGATGCCTTGTGGGGAGATAATCGTAAAACAGTACAAAAATTAATTTTTAAAAAAGACAGATTAATAAATAAGTATGAAAGAGAAATCAGAAGAAAAGTTATTACTCATCTAACAGTACAGGGAAATGATTCCCTTGCAGCTGGATTAGTTTTATCAACGGTTATTGTAGATGTTGAGCGAATAGGAGATTATATAAAAAACATTGTCGATCTTACAGCAATGCATCCAGAGGAAATTAAAGGACAAAAAAGTAAAGAAAAACTTCACCTAATAGAATCAGCTATCAAGAGAATGTTTAAGGAAGCTCCTGAGTGTATAGAGTCTGGAGACGAAAATCAAGCGCTTGAAATCTATTCTGAAACCCGTGAGATTGGAAGAACTTGCGATAATGAAATTGAAGATCTTATCGTTAATAATTCTGAAAACCTTGATGCATCGAGCTTGGCAATTATAGTTCTATACTTTAGATATCTTAAACGTATCAATGCCCATTTACGGAATATTATATCAAGTGTGATAAATCCTTATGATCGCATTGGATTCAAACCAAAGAAGTCTACTTGATGTTTCTACCAATCGTCCGCAAGGCGACTCAAAATGACATTCAACAAATTGTTGAGTTCAACAAATCCATGGCCCTGGAAACAGAGGGTCTCGCCTTAAACCCCTTTGTATTAGAGTCAGGAGTTCAAGAAATTTTTAAAAACCCACAAAACGGATTTTATATCGTCTGTGAAGTCGATAATGTAGTATGCGCCTGTCTAATGATAACATACGAGTGGAGTGATTGGCGAAATGGTTTGTTTTGGTGGATCCAAAGTGTTTTTGTTCAAAAAGAATTTAGACAAAAGGGCCTATATAAACTGATGTATGAGTTTGTAAAAGCCAAAGTAGAACTATCTGAAAACACAGCGGGCATTAGACTGTATGTTGACGAAAAAAACGGACGTGCAAAAACTGTCTATGAAAAACTGGGCATGACAAAATCAAACTACGAAATGTTTGAGTACGAGAAATCTAAAACGCCTCAATAATTTTCTAAGGGCCCACCCTCTGGCATGATTTCAGTGTCCAAAAGCTACAACACAGATAAAAGCACAAGAGACAACAAAAATAAAAAGTTAATCCCCCTATACACCGCTGCGCAACGAAATGCAACTCATAAGCCCCATAATGACGATAAAAATGCAAGTATTTCTTGTGCTAGTGGACCAAAGGGGGAAGGCTTAAAAACACTGGAAATGGATTAAAAAGCGTAACTGCCATACCAAAGACCTCTCTCTATGAAGAGTGCGTGAGAAAAGCTTAAGGGGGGTCCTAAGGAGCACTATGGAGATTTCTGTCTTTATATAAGAAGTATAAATTTTTTCCAGATAAGGATATATCTGATTGAGTTAGTGTTGTGTGGGAAAAGATAAACTTACATCTTAGAAAACCACTCCTCCACAATCTTGCGAGAAGGCACCCCGCCACGATGAACCACAGTTTCGTTAATAACTACTGCCGGTGTGGACATGACATCGTAACCCATGATTTCTTGCATGTCTTCCACTTTTTCTAACACCACATCAACACCTAATTCCCTTGACACGTCTTCAATAAGCCTGTAAGCAATTTTGCAGTTTGAGCAACCGCCACCCAAAACCTTAATGTTCAGCATTTCTATATTCCTTTATAAAACTAGATTAAAAATAAGACCTACCAACAATATGCCAGAGGCAACAATGCTGATAAAAATCGCAATTAACTTCACAGTGAGAACCTTCCGCAAAATAATCATCTCAGGAAGCGACAAGGCCACCACACTCATCATAAAGGCAAGCACCGTTCCAAGAGCAGCACCTTTTGCCAAGAGAGCCTGCACCACAGGAATGATTCCAGCGGCGCTACTGTACATTGGTACCCCGATCATCACTGCCAGGGGAACAGACCACCAAGCCTCTTTTCCCATAAAGGAGGCCATAAAATTTTCTGGCACGTAGCCATGAATAAAAGCACCGACACCGATTCCCAATAAAATGTACACCCATATCTTCCCCACCACATCCTTCACGGCCACAGCTCCATAATGGAGTCTTGCCGAGAAAGAAAGGTTCTCAGATTCAAAGGAAAGCAGCTTCTTTGGAATATCTTGAACCCACTGCTCCAGATATTTTTCCAGCTTTAGGCGTCCCAAAATCAACCCCCCTACGATAGCCACTAACAATCCCAGGCTGAGATACAAGATTGCTATCTTCCAGCCAAACAATCCAAGCAAAAGTGTCAGCGCGATTTCATTCACCATTGGTGCTGCAATTAAAAATGAAAAGGTCACGCCAAGAGGCACTCCGGCCTGAACAAAGCCTATAAATAGAGGAACGGCAGAACAGGAACAGAATGGGGTTACCACCCCCAGGGAAGCAGCCAGTATGTTTGCCAAACCCTGGGAGCGTCCTGCCAGCAGGGCTCTTGTGCGTTCAGGGGTAAACCAGGTATTGACAACCCCCATCACAAAGACAACGGCAGAGAGAAGTAAAAGCACTTTTGGCGCGTCATAGAAAAAGAAGGCCAGCGCTTCACGAAGCCTGCTGTCTGGAGTGAGAGGAAGCCAGGAGACGGCTTTATCAGCCCAGGAGTGGATGTTGAAATAGAGTGTCAGCCAGAGCGCGATTAATACTAACAAACTCTGCCAGGTCAATTTTTTCATAAAGGAATATCTATTCAAAAGCTATGTCTGCCGATTTTTTTATTAAGGTTATAATCACTTGAGTCAACAGGGTTTAATTCTTTGCATGATGGATCTTGCATCTTTATCTCCAGTAAATCTTTAGAGTGTTGTATACCCAAAATAGAGTCCGCCTGAGAAAACCAGAAACCCAACTACCCGTTTGGCATACAGGGGGGCGAGATGGTTGTTGGACCAGGATATATATTTCAGAAGAATTCCAGTTAAGGCACTGCCGGCAACATATACCAAACTATGACCAAGACCGAACGCCACCAAGAGGGACCAGGCGCTTATTGGTGAGTCATGCATCATGGGAATCACGACAGCAAGGACTGGGGCTAAAAAAGCAAACGTGCAGGGACCAAGTCCAACACCGAATACAAGCCCCAAACAGAGGGCTCCTGAGAAACCAGCCCGCTGTGTCTTTTGTATGCTCCAGCCAAGCCAGCTTAGATGGATGATATCCATAAGGTATAAGCCAAAGAAAACAAGCAGCGTAGAACCAAGCCACATACCCCACATGCCCACATCACCCATTATTCGTCCCATCGCGGCTGTTATTGCTCCAATCAAAGTGATTGAGGCCAGAATCCCAAGGGCGAAGGTCAGCCCCAACAAAGCACTGCGCTTCCCAGAGGTTTCATTATGTCTGGAAAGGTAGCCCATAACCAGGGGCACGCTTGTTAGATGGCAGGGACTTAACAGAATGCTTAAGACACCCCATGCAAAAGAGGCCGCCAGAGCAAGTCCGAATTGACCCGAAACCGCCTGTGTCAGCGTATCGAAAAGAGAGATCATTTATCCAGAAACGCTTTAACAGTTAAACCATAGCTGACCAGCAGGGAGTCGATTTCAGATTCTGGAAAATAGCCCTCATGTCGCATTAACTCTGAGCCCGCAGAATCAAGAAAGATCTGTGTGGGGATTAACTTAATTCCATATTGAGTGGCATAAGCTTTTTGATCTGCCTCCCAGACATCATAAAAAACAACTTCGACCTGTCCCCCGTACTTGTTTTCCACCGAGGCCATCACAGGTTGCATTTTCTTGCACGGTATGCATCTCACAGAACCCAGTTCAATAAATGTGATGATTGGGTCAATAGATTGCCGGGTTAATTTTATTTCCACGGTCTCATTTGAACAAGCAGATACAATGAATCCAAAAAGTAAAACTATTGTACTTAACCCCCTTTGACACATATGATTTCCCCTCAATGAGCTCTTAAAAAACAGCTATTCGTTATTGTTTTATGGCTGTTAGCATAGCCGGGGCGCAAATGGCATATCGATCCACCCCCCTGAGCTTTTCCCTGTCACGGATTACCCGATCTTCGTTCTTTAATTGTTGCTCCAGATGAGTGAGTACAAAGTCAATATCTTCGGATTCATCAGGCCGTGCGATACGATAGTTCACCCAACGGCCACTTTTTTCGTCCATAACAAGTTTAGCATTGCGCAAAACAGATAAATGTTTTGACACGGTAGAATTTGCCAGAGCAAGTATATCCACGATCTCACAGACACACAAAGATTTCTCTTTTAACATCATAAGAATTCTTAGACGGTTGGTATCCGATAGCGCCTTATATACGTTGGTGGTGGATCTCATCTTGGTACTCCATTTCGTTATCTGGCGAAATATAGACAAAACCGCACCACACCCAATGGTTTTCTTCTACAAAAATGGATTAGTAGCATGGACTGTCAGGGCGTAACACATTACGTCCCTTCAATACACGCTGGCCAGATAAGCTTTTCCAAATAAAAAAAAGGGTGCAGCACGCTACACCCTTTGAAAAACAAGGATCTTAAAAAACCGGTATTATAGAGACTCCAGAATGTGGTTTAGTGATTGACTGGGACGCATTGCTGCTGCCGTTTTTGCCTCGTCAGGCTTGAAATACCCGCCAAGGTCTACAGCCTCACCCTGGGCCGAGAGTAACTCACCGGCTATAGCCGTTTCGTTTTTTGTCAACTCTTTGGAAAGTGCCACAAACCGCGATTTGAGCTCGGCATCTTTGTCTTGTGCTGCGAGAGCCCTTGCCCAATACAAGGCCAGATAAAATGTGCTACCACGGTTATCCAGTTCATTCACTTTTCGAGAAGGAGATTTAGCGTTTTCAAGATAGGTGCTGATAGCCTCATCTAAAGTTTCAGCCAAAACAGTTGCCTTGGCGTTTCCACTGGTTCTGGCAATTTGTTCAAGAGACGGAACCAAGGCACAGTATTCACCTAGGGAATCCCAACGCAAATGGCCTTCCTGCAAAAACTGTATAACATGTTTCGGAGCAGAACCACCGGCGCCTGTTTCGAACAAACCGCCACCCTTCATTAAAGGCACTATTGAAAGCATGCGGGCGCTGGTTCCCAACTCCAGAATAGGAAACAAGTCAGTGAGATAATCCCTGAGCACATTGCCAGTCACGGAGATGGTATCTTCTCCCCGACGGACTCGCTTGAGGGAAAACTTCATGGCATTCACGGGGTTTAGAATCTGAAGATCAAGACCACTAAGATCATAATTCTGGAGATATAGATTGACCTTTTTAATAATTTCAGCATCATGACCACGATTTTCATCCAGCCAGAAAATAGCTGGTGAGCCACTTGCCCTGGCACGAGTCACCGCCAATTTCACCCAGTCCTGGATGGGGGCATCTTTGGCCTGACACATTCTGAAGATATCACCAGACTCAACAACCTGTTCCAACAGTGAGGTTCCAGTAGCATCAACCACTCTAATAACGCCATCTCCAGGAGCTTCAAAAGTTTTATCGTGGCTACCATATTCTTCCGCTTTTTGGGCCATGAGTCCGACATTAGAGACGCTCCCCATTGTAGACGGATCCAGCTGCCCTCGGATCTTACAATCCTCAATGATTTCATAATACATGGTGGCATAACAGCGATCTGGAATCATAGCGATGGTGTCCTGAAGCTCATCATCATTGTTCCACATTTTTCCGCCATCACGAACCACATTAGGCATGGAGGCATCAATAATCACATTGTTAGGAACATGGAGATTGGTAACACCCCTTCGTGAATCCACCATGGCCAAAGCGGGTTGCTCATTGTAAACGGCAGCAATATCTGCTTGGATCTGAGCCCTTTTGTCAGCCGACAAACGATCAAGCTTGTCTTCCACATCAGCGAGACCATTGTTGATGTTGGCCCCGATCTCCTTCAGTTCAGCTGTATATTTATCAAGCGCTTTCCCGTAATAAACAGAGACGGCATGTCCGAACATGATAGGATCCGAGATTTTCATCATGGTTGCTTTTAAGTGCAAAGAAAGCAGAGCGCCTTCATTTTTAGCTTCATTAATGGTCTTAGCGTAGAAAGCCTTCAAAGCTTTCACGCTCATGACAGACGTGTCAATGACCTCGCTCTTTTGAAGAGCCAGTCCGCTTTTTAAAGTCGTTTTAACCCCTGCGGTATCAGCGTACTCAATTGAAACAACACATGCATCCACCAGTGTTTTGGATTTTTCATTGCCGTAAAAATCTTTTTCAGTCATGTGGGCAACCCGTGTTAAGGATCCGTTGTCTGGCCAGGGTTTCATCATGCGATGAGGATTGCTCTGTGCAAAACGCTTAACTGAGGCAGCAGCCCGACGATCAGAATTGCCTTCACGAAGTACTGGATTTACAGCTGAACCCAAGACTTTGGTAAAACGCAACTGTAAAGCCTTTTCAGTATCGCTTTTAGGTTCTTCAGGATAATCAGGAATATCATACCCTTGTTCCTGGAGCTCTTTGATGGCGGCCTGTAGCTGGGGAATAGAGGCACTGATGTTGGGGAGCTTCACAATGTTGGCATCAGGAGATTGGGTGAGTTCACCTAGAGCAGTCAGCGCATCCACCTGTTTTTGCGATTCAGAGAGATTGTCAGGGAAGAGAGCGATGATGCGGCCCGCTAATGAGATATCGATGATTTCAATATGAATACCAGTATTTTTTGTGTACGCCTGAACCACAGGCAACAGAGCGTAGGTGGCCAGGGCTGGCGCTTCATCAATTTTGGTCCAGAAAATCTTTGCTGAGGGCATGGTAATCCTTTGTTTTGGGTGTTTCTGCTTGGAGCTGTTAAAAAACAAATATGCTGCGCGGCAAAATAAAGGGTGAGGACCCAATGCAAAATTATTTCAACGCAATAAATGATAAAAAGGAACTAATATTGTTCTCCTTTGTGTTTTGTCAAAGATCAACACGATCTTAGGTTAAGGGGCTCAATAGAATGAATAGAAATTCAGCCAATAAAAAAAGGAGAATTAATGGCCAAGCCAAATTACGCATTTGCAAAACACCAGAGAGATCTTGCGAAAAAGAAGAAAAAAGAAGAAAAGAAGAAACTAAAAGAAGAAGCAAAGCTGCAGCAAAATCTTGATAGTGATTCACCAGAGACCACCGAAGAAGAAACGCCAGAAGAGCCCTCTGATAACTAGGTCGGGAATTTTTCTCCCACGATGACATTTCTCCCATTTATACCCACTACCGGGAAACGCTAAACCCAGGTCGCTCAAATCTTGGCATACAAACAAATGCAAGCATGGCATGATCATAAATCGCACAAAATGCTTCCTGTTGCGCACCTCGACTTTTTCGAAAATGCTGTTCCAAGGTTAAAAGCAGATCCACACATCCTTGGGGTTGCCATTGGCGGTTCCTTTTTATTGGATGCCATCGATGAGTATAGCGATATAGATCTTGTGGTCTATATCGACCCTGACCATTATCAAGCCGTATTGACGGAACGAGCTACCATTGTCCAAGAAACGGGACCGCTTCTGGAAAGCTTTTCAGGAGAACACGTGGGTGAGTCCCGCCTGCTCATTTGCCTCTTTGGACCACCCCTGCTGCATGTCGACTTAAAATTTGTATCTGTGGATGATATTGCAGAAAAAGTTGAGTATCCAGTCATCCTATGGGAACGTGACGATGTGATTAGTAGCCAGATCAATCTAACACCTGCAGAATTTCCAAGACCAGAGAAAGAGTGGATGGAAAAGCGGTTTTGGATATGGGTTCATTATGCGGCCAGAAAAATTGGTCGCGGAGAAATATTTGAAACCCTTGATTCAATCGGCTTTATACGGGCCAACATCTTTGGCCCCATCATTTTAGAGAAAAGTGGAGCCCGACCACAAGGGCTACAAAAAGTGGAGCTTCATGCCAGCCCGGGAGAAATAATGAAAGTGAAAAACACCATGGCAGTGTATGATGCCAGGGATTGTCTTCGCGCCCTCCAGGAGAGTGTAGACTTTTATCGTGCTTTGAGAGAGACCCGGGGCAATCAAGCGCTGGAAAAAATGATTACGGCTTACTTAGATCACATTGAAGCGCAGTTGAGTTAGCTTCAAAAAATAACAAAGGAACCCACCATGACTAAAACATATAGAAACATCCTTCTTTCCTTATCTATCTTTTTGACCGTTGGAGTTATTTTACCCCAAACAGCCCAGGCTCACTGTCAGATTCCCTGTGGAATCTATGATGATTATGCCAGGCTTCTTTCCATGATGGAAGATGCCACGACGGTGGAAAAGTCGATTACCATGATGATTGAGCTTAGCGGAAAAAGGGATGTTCAATCTCAGAACCAGATGGTACGCTGGGTAATGAATAAGGAAGATCACGCCCAGAAGATTATTGAGACGATCAGCAATTATTTTCTTACCCAACGGGTGAAACCATCTCAAAAAAATTATGACGTGAGGTTGAAACACCACCATGCAGTGATTCTGGCTGCCATGAAAGCCAAACAAAACGGAGACATGGAGTCAGCCAGGGCGCTAAAGAAAAGCATTTCTGCCCTGGAAGCCTATTACCCAGAGCATAAACATTAAGACGGCTCCCGAAACAACAGGGGCAAAAACACAGCAAGGTGCGGATTTGACATGACTAAAAATGATATTTTAAGAAGAATCCGATACACCTTTGATTTTGGTGATTCTAAAATGATCTCCATTTTTGCTCTGGCTGAGCACAAGGTCACACGGACAGAAATCAGCGACTGGCTAAAACGCGAAGAAGACCCTGCCTATAAACCCGTTTACGATGATGAACTGGCCATTTTTCTGAACGGTCTCATTATCGAGATGCGGGGAAAGAAAGATGGACCCATACCCAAGCCTGAGCAAAAACTGACCAACAATGTGATACTTAAAAAACTACAGATCGCTTTGAATCTGAAGGGTGAGGAAGTCTTGGAAGTGTTGGCTTTAGCAGATTTAAAAGTAAGCAAGTATGAGTTAAGTGCCTTTTTTCGTAAACCTGACCATAAGCACTATCGTCCCCTGAGGGACCAAATTTTGCGCAACTTTCTTAATGGGTTGCAGATAAAATATCGAAAGAATGAGTCCGAAAAAGAATAGTCTCCACCACAAGGCTGTTGGCCTTCCTCGTTCTTTTGATGAGACAAACCACAAACGCAATAAATACAAATAAATAGTTATTGCTGACCATTTCTTGCTTGCAATGGATAATGACTAAAATTATCATCAATGGTCTTTAACACGAAGTATGAGTTTCTTTTGACTGGGGTGAACATGCTATTCAAACAATTAATTATGATAAGTCTAATTCTGAGTACTGCGGTGTTCTCAGATGAGATTAAAGCACAACCTGAAATCGGAATCGATGATACCTTTTTAGGAAAAACAGTCGATTTGGAGTTAAGTTTTTTTGACGAAGCAGGCCAACCCGTTACGCTGGCAGAAGCCAGTGAAGGGCGACCCACCATACTGGCCCTGGTCTACTACAACTGCACATCCATTTGTAATCCTTTTTTGAATGCCATCGTTGATGTTATTAATCAATCTCCATCAGCGTTTTTACCTGGCGATAAATACAATGTAGTCGCTGTGAGTTTTGACCCAAAAGAGGATCATGAGATTGCCGCCCTTAAGAAGCAGTCCTACTTCAATCTATTTGAAGGCAAAACCAACATTCCAGAATCGTCATTCCGATTTTTAACTGCCGACTCTGCCACCATTCGAACCTTAACAGAATCAGTCGGCTTTAAATATGCTCCTGATGAAGCTGAAGGCTTTATGCATGCCTCCTCCCTCATCATTTTATCTCCCAGCGGCATTATCTCACGCTATATACGCGGACTCTCTTTTTTGCCCGTAGAAATCATGGTTTCTGTGACCAACGCCATGGAGGGGAAGTGGGCACCCACCGTTAAAAAAATTGTGAAATTCTGTTTTGCTGAAGAACCAGAAGGCCGGGGTTACTACTTCAACTTCCTGAAAGTAACAGGTGTAATTATACTGTTCTCCATCCTGTTTACCGTTGTGATTCTATCAGTGTTGCTAAACAGGAAGAAGAAAACCCCAGAACTCGAAACGAAGGGCGCGTAAACATGGAATCATCGCCAAGCCAGAGCTATTTGAATAGCCACACCAGTCCAAAATGGACCAGCGGTTTCATGAGCTGGTTTATGTCTACTGACCATAAGCGCATCGGCATCATGTATGCCGTGGCCATGTTTTCCTTTTTCTTTATCGCAGTATGTCTGGGCTTCGTTATGAAACTCCAGAAAATGTACCCCGCTTCCTCAGGTTGGGAAATCATCCCTCCAGAACTCTATGGTAGCTTCTTTACCCTGCATGCCATTATTATGATTTTTCTATTCATTGTTCCAGGTGCACCAGCAGTTCTTGGCAATTTCATTCTGCCGCTGCAGATTGGCGCCAAAGATGTTGCCTTTCCACGTGTCAACCTACTCTCATTCTGGCTGTATTTGTTTGGTGCAGTTATGGCTGTTGTGGGCATTCTTCTTGGAGGGGCTGACACAGGCTGGACCTTCACCCCCCCGTACTCTATCAATACAAAAACAATCTCCATCTTTGGGGTTGCTTTTGATTCTATTTCCTGGATGCTTACAGCTGCCT
The DNA here is from genome assembly GCA_013203185.1 of Fidelibacterota bacterium. Taxonomy (GTDB): domain Bacteria; phylum Fidelibacterota; class UBA8477; order UBA8477; family JABMPR01; genus JABMPR01. The sequence continues at coordinate 16,512 of JABMOS010000106.1, forward strand.
TTATTTTGGGTTGGGGTACCATCCTAACCGGTATCAACTTTATTGTTACCGTTCACAGAATGCGCGCCAAGGGCATGGGCTATTTTAAAATGCCCCTGTTCACCTGGTCTATTTATGCCACCTCGTGGCTACAGGTTCTGGCGACTCCCGTTGTGGGAATCACCCTGCTTATGATCGTTATTGAACGCATTATGCCTGTGGGCTTTTTTGATCCATCCAAGGGCGGTGACCCCATTCTGTTTCAACATCTTTTCTGGATATACTCCCATCCAGCAGTCTATATAATGATTCTGCCTTCCATGGGATTGGTCAGCGAGATCATCCCCACCAATAGCCAGAAACCTATTTTTGGTTATAAGAGTATTGCCATAGCCTCCTGTAGCATTGCTGGCGTTGGTTATTTACTCTGGGCTCACCACATGTTTACAACTGGGATGTCAGACTTTGCAGCCATCCTGTTTTCATTTCTTACCTTTTTTGTGGCGATCCCTACTGCGATTAAAGTATTCAACTGGACCGCCACCCTTTACAAGGGGTCTATCTCTTTGACACCAGCCATGCTCTTTGCTTTGGCCTTTATTTTCAACTTTAGCATTGGTGGTCTTACTGGAATGTTCCTGGGATCTCTGTCCACAGACATTCACCTCCATGACACGGATTTTGTGGTTGCCCATTTTCACTACACCATGTTCGGTGGCGCAGCATTTGGACTTATTGGTGGCGTTTTCCACTATTTTCCAAAGATGTTCGGAAAAATGTATTCTATGCTTTGGGCAAAAATAGGTTTTGGCTTCATGTTTATTGGTTTTAATGCCCTTTATTTCCCCATGTTATTATTGGGCTATTATGGCATGCCCAGACGCTATCATACCTATCCAGACATGCCCATCTTTAACAAGCTTCAGATGGCATCAACCCTGGGATCCTGGATCTTGGTAACCGGCGTTATTCTGGTGCTTGCTGTCTGGATTCACGCGCTCTTGAAGGGTAAAAAAACCACAGAAGTTAACCCCTGGAACTCGTCAACACTGGAATGGCAAACGGCCACCCCTCCCACCCTCTTCAATTTCGAAGAAGATGTGGAGATCACTCGGGATCCTTATGATTATGAAGCCTTCCGTGGCGAAGTCAAAGCAGGTACAGCTGCAGGAGCGAACAATGTCTGATACAGCACACCCCATAGAGCATCATAGAGATGATGAAGGGACCCGCCTGGGGTTCTGGCTTTTCCTCTATACTGAGCTCTTTCTGTTTGCCGCCCTCTTTCTGGTTTATGCTGTATATCGGTCAGCACACCTGGAAGACTTCAAGCTGGCAGCGGAAAACCTGAACACCACCATTGGTACAATTAACACCATAATCTTGCTCACCAGCAGTTTGACCATGGTCCTCTCTTTGGATGCCCTGAAAAAGGGGTCTGTGAAACTGGCCAAAACCCTCTTGTTGGTTACCTTCGCTTTGGGAATGGCTTTCTTGGTGATTAAAGGCTTTGAGTGGAGTGCTAAATTTGACCACCACCTGTTTTTACAGACCGCCAAAGGTATTGCAGCCGGCGAAGGCTCTCCCCTCTTTACGCCAGGAGAAGAAATGCTCCCTGTGGGGCAAGTGCTTTTCTTTGGTCTCTACTTTATTATGACAGGGACCCATGCGCTGCATATCATAATTGGTGCAACCTGGATGCTCATCGTATTTTTCTGGATGTCCAAAGGTTCAATTAATCAGGATAACCACGGTGTTTTGGAGCGCTGTGGGCTTTATTGGCACCTTGTTGATGTGATCTGGATTTTCCTCTTTCCACTTTACTATCTCATAGCTTAGGGGGTTATGACAATGAATACTCATGAACAATCTTTAAGTCCTCGCACCCCCATTATGGTTTTTGGGGCTCTTATTTTTCTCACCCTCGCAACCGTGTTGCTCTCTGGTCTGGATGTCGGCAACACTGGTGCCTTGATCATCGCCATGTCAGTCGCCTCGATAAAAGCAGCCCTTGTTCTATACTTTTTTATGCATTTAAATCACGAGCCGTTGATCTTTAAACTCTTTCTGGGCGTCGCCTTTTTCACCCTCCTCGCAATCTTTGTCCTGACGTTTTCGGACTATAGCTTCCGGGTGATATAATGAATGTAAACTATAACCCAGCCTCGGTCTTCAATCAGAGTGTAGATTTCTCATTCTATCTCATTTTTATGATATCCATTCTCTGTTTGGTGGGTATCACGGGCTTTATGATCTTCAGTGTCATTAAATACAGCCGCAAAAACAACCCCACACCCTCCAACCTGGAAGGGCACACCGGTCTTGAAATTGTCTGGACTGTTATTCCCACTATCCTGGTGATGTTTATCTTTTATTTCGGCATGCAGGGCTTTCTCAAAATGCGGAATGTGCCTGAAGACGCTATGGAAATACGAGTGGACGCCGGAATGTGGTGGTGGAAGTTTACCTACCCCAATGGCTTGGAGCAGAATACAGCCCAGGGCCTTACAGTTCCTGCTGATACACCGATTTACCTTCCACTGCACTCTGTGGATGTGATCCACTCCTTTTACATCCCGGCATTTCGAGTCAAAATGGATGTGGTTCCCAAAGCTGTCGGAGCAGACGATAACTATACCTGGTTTGAAGCCAGTCAAATTGGTAGTTTTGATCTGTTCTGTGCTGAATATTGCGGCTTAAACCACGCCCAAATGATTACCAAAGTCCATGTGCTTACCAAACCTGATTATCAGGCCTGGCTTGACGAACAATCAGCAGGTTTTATAAAACAACAGGCGGAAAACCCAGGTAAAGCTTTGATTACATCAAAGGGCTGCTTTGCCTGTCATAGCAGCGACGGCACAAAATTGATAGGTCCTTCATTCAAGGGTTTATATGGAAAAACCGAAGTGGTTGTCACCAATGGCGAAGAACGTGAAATCACAATCGATGACGCCTATTTGAAGACTTCAATTATGGAACCTTCAAAAGACATTGTTAAGGGTTATCAACCCCTTATGCCACCCCTGCCCCTGACACCAGAAGAGATAAACGCGATTATTGATCATATCAGGGAGCTGTCAGAGTGATAACATTATGCGTCACCCTGAGCTCGTCGAAGGGCGATCAGAAAGAAAGTGTCATGCTTCGAGAGCCTCCAGTCTGCGCCCTTTGGGCTACACCTCGGTAGACAGCAAGACACTATCATATGAGCTAATATTAGAAATGTTAAAAGCCTATATACAACTCTTTCGCCTGAAGCCCATTCCCATGATTATGCTCATGGTGGTTTTTGCACATATGTATGCTCTAAATGAAACGGGGTTACCCTTTCAGTGGACAGCCCTCATTATTCTGGTGCTTACAACAGGCATGGCCAACGGCGCCACCTTTGCCCTCAACCAATACTATGAGCGCCATGGCGATGCAAAAATGGCCCGGACCCAGGGCCGCCCAATTCCCTCGGGTCAAATTTTACCCCGGACAGCCTTTATGGCAGGCCTGGCAACCTTTGCTTTGGGAATAGCGCTTCAATATGTGCTCATCAACCCCATGACAGCATTGGCCACTTTTTTATGCGGTGGGCTGTATGTGTGGACCTATACACCCTTGAAATCCCGTTCGACCATGAGCACTCTCATTGGATCTCTACCAGGCGCGTTACTTCCATTTATTGGGTGGTATTCTGTGACCCAGGGTGTAGATCTGATGATCTTATGGATGTCTCTCATGATCTTTGTGTGGCAGATCCCCCACACTTTTGTCATATGTTTCCGCTACAAGGATCAATATCTGGCAGCAGGCGGCAAGCAACTACCTTTTGTCGCAGGAGAAGACGCTTCTTTTCGTCAAAGTATTTGGTATACCCTGATCAATATTCCACTGATCTTTGTGCCTTTTGTCTTTAAGGTTTCCGGGCCGATCTATTTGATGATTGCCACCGTGGTTACCATGGGAGCCATTGTTATGGTGACCCGTTTTTATAGCAATCGCGAGCTGGCCACAGCCAAACAGTTTTTCCGATATATGCTGATTTATCTACCGGTCTTGTTTGTGAGCATGGCTGCCAACCGGATGGACTTCTAAAAAAAACCCCCTCCGTTACGACCTAAAGCTGGAAGTAATCCGAATAAGCATCACATTCGGAAAAATACTGACGTGGTGCCATGCCGGTAAGCAGTTTAAAATCATTAATCATATGCGACTGATCATAATACCCGCAATCATAGGCCAGCTCTGTTAAGCTCATCTTTGGATTTACCTGTTTTTTAAAGAGGGCGTGCTGTAGGCGGATTATTCTCAAAAAGCATTTAGGCGAGGCGCCCACATTGGTTTTAAAAATACGATCGTATTGTTTTCGACTCAGACAGGCCTTTTTTGCTAGTGTGTTTATGTCCACCATCCCCATTGAATGGTCAATACGCGTGAGACTGTCCACCAGTCTTGGCTGTTCCCCTGGCAAGTCATTGTTCTTTAAAAGTCGCCAGAGAAAATGATTCATAATTCCAACCCGTTCTGAAAAAGAAAGGGCAACATGAAGTTCAGATTCAACCTCATCGACAAAATCTTTTTGTATGTCTCTCAGGGAGATGGATTGATCATAGAGCTCTTCCATAGGAATATTAAAAAATACCTGGGCACCTTGAGGATGAAAAGTAATAGAAAAAACGGTGACATTGCCTGCCACGACCAAATCATAGGGTGTCTTTTGTTGACCACTAAGAAGAGACGTTTCTGTGGTAACCGAGGACCTGCCAGACGAAACGGGATTGTCTCCCAAATATATGGTGAGCTCTATGAGACCGGTGGGAATTATTCGTTGTGTGTGATTTAATCCGCGGGGCATGACGTTACTCAAGGCCCAATACTGTTTCACAAAAGGAGACAGGGAGTGATGAGGTTGTGCATAATTAAAAGGCATGTCGGCTCATATTAATCTGATTGGTGTAGGATTTCTATGGCTAGCTGCCCCAAAAAAGAGGGGCAGCCCAATTGAAATTTACTTAGTTACCGTAAAGCCCGAGCTTGTTTCCCTCAGAATCGATAAAAACTGCGAAGTGACCCCGCCCCTCTGCTTCAATTTTTGTTTTGGGAACAGTAATTAGCCCGCCAGCTTTTTCAACCCGCAAAAGGGATCCATCTAAATCATCCTCAGTATTCAGGCTGACTAGAACTCCCGTTGATCCAGGCTTAAAATCTGGAGCAAGTGAAATAGCACCTTCTCCAGATGGAAAACAGGCCATTTTCTCCTCGCCAAAATCCAGAAGCTCCAACTCAAAACCCAAGACCTTCTCGTAAAACGTGACCGCTCTTTTCATGTCAGTTGCGGGTATTTCGACCCAGGATATCAATTTTTTCATCCAGCACTCCCTTTTTGTTTGCGATTAACGGGGCAAACCTAATAGAGCCTCCCTCCTCAAAATTGGAAAAATGAGACATTTCTCCCCCAAAAGCAAATATATTTCAGGTGTAGTGGTCTTGGTGGTGGCTCGAAAAAAAGGGGGGGTACTTAAAAACGCTGAATTGTTTGAAGCCAAAGACTCGAGAGCTTATTCTTTGTCCAAATAGCTTTCGATCTCCTCAAGGAATGTGTCAGGATTGATGGGTTTTTTTATGTACCCGGTACAACCTGACGCCAGAGCTTTCTCTTTATCGCCGGGCATGGCGTATGACGTGATGGCAACGATAGGAACCTTGTCCAAAGACTCATCTTGTCTAATTTTCTGGGCCACTTCATACCCATTCATTTTTGGTAGCTGGATATCCAGCAAGATTAAGTCGGGCTGTAGGGTTTTCGCCAACTCAACACCTTCCTGGCCATCATAAGCCTGATGAATTTCATGGTTATTGTTTTGAAGCAAAAATGAAATTAAGTACATGTTGTTTTCATTATCTTCAATAATAAGCGTTTTAGTCTTCATTTGGCGATATCTCCGTTTGGAATGGCAGGACAACTGAAAAAGTACTGCCAACACCGGGTTCACTAACAACGCGTATGGTACCACCTAGCAATTCAACCAGTTTTTTGCTGATAGCCAACCCAAGGCCTGAGCCTTCTTTTACACGGTCTAGCCCTGTATCAATTTGTCTGAAGGTTTCAAAAACAGTATCCAAATCCTTTTCGCTAATTCCAATTCCAGTATCAATAACATCGATAGATAACTTGTCTTCCTTGTAGTAACAGTTGACAATTATTTCACCGGTTTCAGTAAATTTAATGGCGTTATTAATCAGGTTTATCAGCACCTGTTCCAAGCGTCTCTTGTCGGTAAATAATTTTGGTAGACCAGACTCAATATTATGTCTCAGCCGTAAACCCTTTTTTTCCGCAAAAGGCCGCAAGGAGCTCACAGCCATAACCAGTAATAAGTCAATTTTAAAGGATTCATCATAAACCTGTACACGACCTGATTCTATTTTTGAAATATCAAGGATATCATTAATCAATTCTAATAAATGCGAAGCACTTCCCTTTACCATGCTGAGCTGTTTGATTTGCTCATCTGTCAATGGGCCCGCCATGCCTTGCAAGAGGATTCCTGTAAACCCGATTATAGAGTTTAATGGGGTTCTCAGTTCGTGGGACATTGAGGCTAAAAAGGCAGATTTCAGGTGGTCAGATTCTTCTGCCTTTGTTTTGGCAGCTTCCAGTTCAACGGTTCTCTCGGCAACCAACTGTTCAAGGTGTTGCTCATGATTGCGTATTTTTTCAAGCATATCGTTAAAGCTACCAACGAGCATACCAATTTCATCCCGAGAGCTCAACTTCACCCGAACGCTATAGTCTCCAGATTCTTTGACCTGCCGGGCCGTTTCGGCCAAGATACCAATAGAATCGGAGATGGGTCTTTGCATACGGAGGGAGAGGAGACCAGCCAGAATTATCCCGGCGATAAAAAGCAGGAAGGACTCCCAAACAGACTCAATAAGTTCAGTCCTTCGATTACTTGCATCGAGCCTTAAGGCTATCCAGCCCACCTTGAGATTATCGAAAAGGACAGCCTTGGTAAGAACAAAATGATTATCTCTAGCTAGTTGAACCTCAGAGACCATGGTTCCAAAATCAAAAACGGAGTTGCTGTTTCTATCATAACGCGCGAAGACATCTCCATTGTGATCATACACGGCAGCATTTAGCACATCTGTTTGGGTTTCTAAGGATTCAAGCACGTCTGTTGCCGCGTCGTTATCAAAGAAGAGCAATGCAGAAATACTATTTGAACCTAAAATGTCTGCCAGGGTGGACATGCGGGTAAAAGCCCGGGTTTCATATTGATGATACTGGCTAAACAGATAAATGCCCACAAAGAAGACCAGAATAAACAGGGTCGTAAAAAGCTGAATGGAGATCAACTTCAGTTTGATTGACAGGTCTTGAAATTTAATCACGGAAAGGAGTATCCTCTTCATCCACCAAAATGGCCAGCTTTAAAAGATGTGAACTGGCTGTAAGGTTTGCAGCCTGGAGGGCCTTGCGATTGATTTCCAGTTTAATCTTACCGTCCCGCTTAATAAAATTAATTGCGCCGTCGCTGGTTGCAAACCCAAGGGACTCGCCAACCAAAAGAATGTTTTCAGGCGGGATATCTGGACGCAATTCATGAAACGCCCTTGTTTGATCAACAGGCACAAAGAGGATGTCACAAACCTCAATTTCCGAAACAGTTTCTACGCGCTTAACAGAAATTTTTTGACCATCTGAAGCCCGCTCTTTTGCCATCTGTCGCAAGGGAATCATGATATCGTCTAACCCATAGACGCCAATGTGGAAGTTTTTTACAGTATCCAAGGTCGTCCAACTTATGTATTTGGTAAAGTTGATTAAGAAAACGGCCTTCATTCGTGTGTCGGGATTTACTCGAATTCTTTGAGCTTGAATAGACAGCAGCGGCACCAGGAGTAAAATTACACCACGGATAAAAAGGGGTCGAAAAAAAGAAAAGCGTTTAACCATCTGTTTTAACACAAGCTCCTTAAATTAAGCATTTAAGCTAAGTAGTAAGCGCCTTGAATCCAAAAAAGAAGCGCTAGCAATTACCCCGTTGTGATAAAGTTAACAAGGATGATTTGGGGGGCCTTTTTCTCTAGTTTTTCAGCCCAGGGACTGTCTTGGCAAGCGCTGACTTTTGGGAAAGATTAGCCGGCCTGAAGCCTGAAGGCGCTTGGAAACAACGCGTTGTCAAACCATTTTAATGACACGAAATACACAAGACGGGAACAATTATGGAAATCACACGTCACTTTACAGCCACCACCTTTGTTGTTCATCAAGGGAAGACCCTCCTGCACCAGCATAAAAGTCTCAAAATGTGGCTACCCCCAGGCGGGCATATTGATAGAGACGAACTTCCCCATATCGCGGCGGTGAGAGAGGTGAAAGAAGAAACAGGACTGGATGTGGAGCTCGTCCACACAGCGCCAACCATCCACTCAGAAAATGCCCGGGAAATTCCCGCCCCAAGACATCTGCTTCTGGAAAACATCAACCCCTTTCACCAGCACATCGATATGATTTATTTTGCCAGAGCAAAATCTTTCGATGTGATTCCAGATGCAGGAGAGTCTATTGAGTTGAAATGGTTTGACGAAGACCAGTTAGAAGGGAACGAGATTGAAAATGATATTCGCCTGCTCGGCAAAGAAGCCATCGTCCTGTTGGGAAAGAAAGAAACCTGAAACAATGATTTCAACGATGAATTGTTGCTTCAATTTGATGCCTTGATCACAAGAGAGTGCAATAACACATGATCGAAAAAGCAGAAGCAGTTGTTCTGAAAACACTGAACCACGGAGATACCAGCAAGATAATAACGCTGTATTCCCGAGAGGTTGGACGATTGAAGCTCATTGCCAAAGGGGTTCGTTCACCCAAGAGCAAGGCCATGGGGCTTTTTCAGCCCACACGTCATATTCAGGTGATCTATTATGCCAAATCAACATCTGATTTACAACTTTTCAAGTCAGGGGAATTGGTAAATGGCTTTTTTGGTTTGGAGGAGGATTTTGACCGCCTTACCCTTGCCCAGGTTATGGTCGAGCTCTTGGATCGTTCTGTGGAAGATGAAGAAAGCCATCCCAGATTATTCCAGCTTCTCGTAGATAGTTTGTCTCGTTTGAGCAATCGAAAGATTGCTTCGGCTGAAGCCTATTGGTTTTTCCACACACACCTCTTAAACGAGCTGGGCTTTCAACCCCATGTGGGACGTTGCTCTGTTTGTCGAGATGCTCTTGATGAAGGAGGCTCGCTGGGCCGGGGAAGTTCACAGCTGGAATGTGTTAAGTGTCATCAACCTGGTCAAGACTCAATTTTTGTGAGTGGACCAGTACTAAAAACCATTCAAACGCTTTCGGATACTGGTTGGAAAGACGTACAAAAAACCAACCTGAATGCCAGGGAGAGGCGCACGCTGTGGGATTTTCTCTGGCAGTTTACCTTCCACCACATCGAATCGGCAAGAGGGATGAAATCCCTGAAGGTTTTGCGGCAACTCTATGGCTAGCAAACAAACGACCTGTTATTGCCTGGCAGGCATAAAATGATGAGACCAACTGCAAAGAAAGAGTGTTTTAAAATCCAATCTAAACTGGAATTTTAGATTGGCGCTACGTTTTCCCCCGGCTGCTTCCCAGGAGCGTGCTGATCCATTGTGTCTCTGGAAAACTGGTGAGGGCAATCTTCATACTAATGGTAAGTGGCACAGAGAGAATCATCCCTACAGGGCCTAGAACCCAACCCCAAAACAGTAACGAAAGAAAGACGATCAGAGTAGAAAGTCCCAACCCTTTTCCCATAAAGCGCGGTTCTAGAAAACTCCCGATAATCATATTGATGGATAAATAACCCAACGCTACAGCAAGGGCAACCCAGGGGCCCTGCAAAACCAGGGCTAACAAAACGGGTGGAACGGCAGCAATGATGGACCCAATATTAGGGATATAGTTAAAGATAAAAGTCAACAAGCCCCAGAGGATAGCATAGTCTACACCCCAAAGGGTAAGCCAGATAGTGGCAATAAGCCCTGTACCCAGACTGGTCCAGGTTTTGATCACCATATAGCGTTTGATATTGTCTAAAAAAACGCTGGAGCGATCAATACTGGGAGACCCCGGATCGACTGCAACTTCCATTTTAGAGCCAAAATTAGCAGCCTCCAGAAGCATAAAAACCACCACCAGCAAGATCAAGAACGTATCACCAAGAAGATTGCCCAGACCGGTCAGGAGTTTTGAGGTCATGCGCATGGCGGCACCAGGATCAATGAACTCCATAAAAGTTTCATCAACGATCTTGAGACCACGCTCTTCAAAAAAGGCGAGGAAGTCATTTGTTTTGGCTTTAAGCCCCGCTTGGTAGGACGGCAGGGACGCAGAAAAATCGGTCAAGGACGAGCCCACCAGGACGGCAATAAGAAAGCCTGCCAGAAGGATGAGCAAGACAATCAGCAGAATGGCGATACCCGTTGGAATGCCTTTGCTTCGCAACCAGTTCAGCAGGGGGGCGACAATAATGGCAATAAAAAGCGAGAGCAGAAATGGAACCAGGATATCCTGAGCCTCTCGCATACCAGCAACCACCACAACAAAAGCAGCGGCGGTTAAGAGAAACTTTTGTACTCGGTTAAACCCGACATATGCATTTTCAGGCAATCTGGTGATCCTTACTTTGTTAAACCGTTAACGACAAACAAGTTAATTCAAATTGTGAGAATGACAGCCTGTTTTGACTATTGGGTCATTTTCCGAATGATTTTGTAGGTTACAGAAGCAGATACGATGGAGGCTAAAATGGCTAAAAGGGTGCCTGTAAACAGGCTAAAGTGTTGATAAGCAAAATGGGCTGTAAAAGAGTAAACACCAACATTAACCATACCGCTTATCATAAGGGTTTTGGCTACAGCACGTGAAAATTCAGCCCCGCCCGTTCTGTATGTGATAAAGAGAGTCGACATGAAAATCACAGGAAAATTTGAAAAAATACCACCAATTACTGGTCCACTTAAACGACTGATTAGGACGGCTGCCGAGATGATAAAGCCACTGACTATCCCACGGGTTAAGATCTGTTGCATGGTATAAGGAACTCGAACCCCGCCCTTATGGGCAATATGCATGACATGTTCTGTGATGTAGTAGGCCGCTGCCAGAGAAAGAGACCAGACAAGAAAAGAGACCAGAGCGCTTTCAACACCGAGCCAGACCACCAAGCCAATAATCATAAACCATAAAAACAGGGCTGTTAGCAGGGCTTGAACCAGACCAGCATGTACCCGAGCCAAATAGACCAGGATAAAGAATCCATTTACTCCCATAACCAGGGGAATCATGACGGCTGCTCGTGATGCGGTTTCTGTTGATTGGGTTAAGCCAATAAAAAGCAGGGCCACGACGATGGTGGACGGCAGGCCGCCAATAAACCCACCCACCTTGCTGCCAAACCGCTCTGCAATTACGGTAACAGAAGTGATCCAGATTGAGCCCACTAGAAAACTGAGGGCCAGCTTTATCAGAAAGGGTTGATCCATGGCTGTCATGGAAACAGATTAATAATTCTGTGATAAGGAAAAAGGATAGAAACCTCACCAATGTCATAAGTTTCAAGTTTTAAGTTTCGTTCAATTGCTTATAATGGCTCAATGCTCCAATATATTCTAAATCGCTTTGCACAGCTTGTGCCGGTTATTCTGGGCATCATTTTATTGACCTTTATCCTAATGTATATTGTTCCAGGTGATCCTGTGCTTTCCATGGTGGGTGAGCGTTATGAAGAGGAAACACTTGAGCGATTGAGGGAGCAATTTCATCTTAATGATGCCCTCTATAAGCAGTTTGGCCACTACCTTTGGGGCTTACTCCATGGTGATCTTGGTGTTTCCTTTATCTCTCAGAAGCCTGTGACTGAAATGATCATGGAGCGCTTTCCCGCCACCATGCTTCTGGCAACAGGGGCCATGTTTGTTTCCATTTTGCTTGGAATTTCTGTAGGCGTTGTTTCAGCTATAAAACCACACTCATGGTTGGATCGAACCACCATGGGGATAGCCCTTCTTGGTGTTTCTGCCCCAGTTTTCTGGGTGGGCTTGCTCATGGTGATTGGAGCACGGGCTGTGGGGTGGCCCTACCTCACCGGGTATGGATGTTTGCCCTACCTCATTTTACCGGCCATCACACTGGGAACCCGGAGTGCAGCATTTCTCGCCAGGGTTACTCGAGCAAATATGCTTGAGGTGCTTTCACAGGATTACGTTCGAACCGCCAAAGCCAAGGGCCTGTCAAACTTTATCGTTGTAGTAAAACATGCCCTGAAAAACACCCTCATTCCGGTTATAACCATCATTGGTGTGGATTTTGGATCCTATCTGTCAGGGGCTGTTTTGACTGAATCTATATTCAACTGGCCAGGCATTGGTCGCCTTGCCCTTAATGCCATTTTAAAACGCGATTTTCCCGTTATCCAAGGTGTGGTTCTCGTTACCGCCCTTATTTTTGTCACCGCCAATTTTATTGTGGACATCCTGTATGGGGTCATTGATCCGCGCATACGATTGGGGAGCAAGAAATGATTGTGATGATCAAATTCACAGAGATGCATTACATTGATATCCCGAAAAGATTCACAACGAACCCAACGAACAATACGAAAAAAGCATGCGCTTTAAACATTCGTTCTCTTCGTTTCTTTCGTTGTGAAAAGAATAATTATGGGCAGGCTTGGTTTTAAATATGCGCGGTAGTATCACATCAGAAACCATCAAGCAGATCCGTAAAAACAAGACCGCCCTGTTCGGTCTTTTCCTGGTAGTCATGTTGGTGTTTGTCGGTGTTTTTGCCCCCTGGGTGGCACCCTATGATCCTTATGACGCAGATCTGGACATCAGCTTGCATCCACCCTCATATCAGCACTGGTTGGGAACAGATGAAGAAGGCCGAGATGTCCTGTCCCGTATTATTTACGGTGCGCGGATCTCTTTAAAGGTTGGCATTATTGCCAGCTCCATTTCCTTATTGATTGGTGCAATCCTGGGTTTGATTGCAGGATTCTTTCGTGGCTGGACCGAAACCATTATTATGCGCTTTACCGATGTGATGTTTGGGTTTCCAGCACTCCTGTTTATGATCGGAATTACAGCTGCCGTGCCACGACCCAGTATTGAAGTGGCCATGCTGGCTATTGGCCTGGTGAGCTGGCCCGGGATGGCGAGAATTATGCGTGCCCAAGTTTTGACAATTATTGAGCAAGAATACGTCACAGCAGCCCGCTCCCTGGGCTACTCACAAATACGAATTATCATGCGCCACGTGTTGCCCAATAGTTTGGCCCCTGTGATTGTGGCTTTTACCATGAGCATTGCAGGCGCTGTTATGGCTGAGGCATCTCTATCCTTTATCGGCCTGGGCGCTCAGCCACCAGAACCCAGCTGGGGATCAATGATAGCCTTTGGGCGAATGCACCTCAGGGGTGAATGGTGGATCTCTGTATTTCCTGGCCTGGCAGTTGCTGTCATGGTCATAGGTTTTAATCTTTTTGGCGAAGGGTTGCGGGATGCTTTGGATCCAACCATGCGAGGTCGTGGAAACAATTGAAGGAAACCTCAACATGACCCTCGAAGACAAAGACCTGTATAAGGGTATTAGCCAGGAAAAAATTGATCGCTGGAATAAAGAAATCGATGAAAAATATGATCCAGAGAAGGTGGCCGAGTCCAGACGCAATGTCGGCAAGATGTCGAAGGATCGGTTTAACGACATTCAAAAAGAGGGCGACCGTATAACCCTTGCGATTTCAAAAGTGATGGACAGCAAGGCTGACGCACCAGAAGTTCAGGTTCTCATCAGGAAGCACCATGGCTGGATTGAAAACTTCTATACTTGCCCAGGGGAAATGTACCGGGGTCTGGGACAGCTCTATGTTGAGAACCCTGAATTTACCGCCTTCTATGAAAAAGTTAGCCCTGGTCTTGCCACCTTCATGCGTGATGCTATGACCTATTATGCAAATCATTCTTTAAAAGACTAAGTAGATTTAAACGGTTTCAGGGGCGAGTTGGAATGCGCCCCTGTAGTTACAAACTTCAATAAGCTCTCCTGTTTTAAATCATCTTCCAATAATTGTTACTCGCAACCGACCAGGCCATTTTTATGATATTATTTATCCCGTTTTTCGGTGCTCAAAAAAAGATAAACTACTTGTCATTATTTTGACTGGATTGTATCATGCTGGCCGTTATAAAGGTGGGGAATAATGTGGAATGATCGGTGAAAATCCGATAGAGACTTAAACCCCCAAACAACCCAAACTTTGGAATAGAAATAAAGGGATAAATCTTGGCTCAGATATTCACCAAATGGACGAATAAGGCTACACTGTATGCTGCAGTTGGGGCCGGACTAACCCTGGTTGCTGT
>JABMOS010000107.1 GCA_013203185.1 Fidelibacterota bacterium
ATGCAGGAGACCTTTGGTGTCATCATGCTGGCCTTGGTAGATGGTTTGCCACGGGTGCTGACCTTGAAAGAGGTTATCGCAGAGTTTATCAAATTTCGTCATGAAATCATTGTTAAGAGGACTCAATTCGAACTCAGAGAAGCTGAGGCCAGAGCTCATATTTTAGAGGGTTTAAAAATTGCCCTGGATAATCTTGATGCTATTATCAAGACAATCCGTGGCTCCAAAAACCCACCAGAAGCCAAAGCGTCCTTGGTATCCAAGTTCGAGCTATCAGAAATTCAAGCTCAGGCTATCCTGGATATGCGTCTGCAGAAGCTTACTGGTCTGGAACGTCAGAAAATTATTGATGAGTACACTGAAATCCTCAAGCTGATTGCCCGTTTGAACGAGATTCTCAACAATGTCGGCCTCCGGATGGATATCATTAGAACTGAACTCCGTGATGTGCAAGAGCGTTATGGTGATGATCGTCGAACAGAAATCGTATTCGACGCAAAAGATTTCACCATTGAAGATATGATCGCTGAAGAAGAGATGGTGATCACCATTACTCACAATGGATTTATCAAACGCTATCCCGTCAGTGGTTATCGTCGTCAAAACAGAGGTGGTAGAGGTTCAGCTGGCGCCAAGGCTCGAGATGAAGACTTTATTGAGCACCTCTTTACGGCATCTACACATGATTATATCCTATTCTTTACAGATCGTGGAAAATGTCATTGGTTACGGGTTCACGAAATTCCTCAGGCCGGTAAAGCCACAAGAGGTCGTGCACTCATCAATCTATTGCGGGTAGACCAGGGTGAAAATGTACAGGCTTACATTGCAGTAAGAGAATATGCTGAAGACCTGTTCATCACCATGGCAACCGCCAAGGGATTGGTCAAGAAAACCGCCCTCACAGCCTATAGTCGTCCTATGAAAGGTGGCATCTTCGCCATCGATATTCGTGAAGATGATCATCTTATTGATGCTCAGATCACCTCAGGGGAAAATGACATCATTCTAGGAACTAGAAATGGTATGTCCATCCGCTTTAGTGAGACCAATATCCGTCCTACCGGTCGCAAGACCATGGGTGTCAAGGGTATTGAGCTCAAAGGCGATAATGATAGAGTTGTGGGTATGATTGTCGTCCGTCGCGAAGGTACTGTACTCGCCGTATCTGAGCATGGTTTCGGCAAGCGAACCGAAGTAATCAACTATCGCGTACAGAATCGCGCTGGAAAGGGCATTATTACCATCAAGACCACTCCCAAGGTCGGCAGTATGGTTTCACTCCTGGAAGTTGTGGACAATGATGACCTTATGATTATTACCAGTCGTGGTGTGCTCATTCGCCAGCCTGTTTCCTCCATTCGCAGTATTGGTCGGAATACCCAGGGTGTCAAATTGATTCGCCTTGATGATGGTGACTCCATTGCTGCTGTGACTCGAGTTCAGGAAGAGAAAGACCCTGCTGAAATTGATCCTATTGATGGTGAAACTCCAGAAGTTGAGCAAAAAGATATCTTTGACGGTGAGGGAGAAGCACCGGCAGCCGAATAAGGGAGTTGTTCCGTGGGTACTTCAACCTTTGCTGAACGGCTGAGTCAGATCCAAGAGGAAGTAGCAGAAGCTGCTCTTGGATCTGGCCGAGCCCCTGAAGACATCACCCTGATTGGTGTCAGCAAGCGGAAGCCTGTGGAGGACATGCAACAAGCCTATGAAGCTGGTTTGCGTGATTTTGGGGAGAATCGAGCACAGGAAGTTCGTGATAAATTTCCCGGGTTTAATCCCCCTGATATCGTGAGACACTTTATCGGGCATCTCCAGAGCAATAAAGTAAAATATCTGCCTGGCAGGGTTGATATCATCCATACTATAGACTCCATACGTATAGCTGATGCCATTGATGAGCGCTTTGGTGCACAAGATCTGGCAATACCTGTTCTTGTTGAGATCAACATTTCTGGTGAATCCAATAAAGAAGGGGTTGATCCATTTAAGGCCCTTGAGCTGGCTGCATATTGTTCTGAGAAATCCAATCTTGAGTTTCAAGGGCTAATGACTATTGGACCGCTAACAGCTGACTCTGGGCGCATAAGACAGGCCTTCAGGGAGATGAAGCTTATACATGAGCAGGTGGTGAGACAGCTAGGAAGCAGTGGGAAGGCGGCCATTTTATCAATGGGGATGTCCAGTGACTTTAAAATCGCCATTGAAGAGGGCGCAACCCATATTCGTGTGGGTACAGCTCTATTTGGAGCGAGAGAATATTAAATGAGGAGACAATTATGGGACGATTAACCCCACAAGACATAAAAGACCGGGAATTTAAACAGTCTCCTCTGGGCTACAGTAAGGATCAGGTCAACAATTTCCTTGAAGAAATTGCCGATGAACTGGAAACTCTCATTCGTGAATCCAATGAGATTCACATTGAAAACAAAGAGGCTCGTCTTGCGCTTTCCACCTATAGGAATGTAGAGGAAAGCTTGAAGGAGACTTTGCTCCTGGCTCAGAAGACAGCACAGGAAACCTTGAAAAACGCCCAAGGCGAAGCTGATATTGTCATCCGAAAAGCCAATACTGAGAAAGAGGCTTTGCTCTTTGCCGCCGATCAGGATATTTCTCTGATAAAAAATGAAATCCGGACACTACAGGCTCACCGGGATTCAATGCTTATAAGGTTAACGAGTCTTCTCAGATCTAATCTGGAAGTTCTTGAAGAAGAATTCTCCAAAAAGGACGACCAGGGATCCTTTGAGAGGGAAGGTCGTTTGGGTGACGAGCGCATTGTTGATTTTTCTAAAAATGATCTCATCATAGATGACTTGCCACAAGAGGGCGATGAACCTGAAATTAATGTGATGGATTCTGAGGACTCTCCGCAGTAATGAACCAAAGTGGGATTATTTTTTGTGCACCAGAATTTCAAGACAGGCTGATGCAGGCCTTTCCCCTGATAACCATTATCTCATATTCAGCTGACATTGTGGTTTGCCGGGAGCAAATAGCTGAGCTGGATGGCCAGGATCTTCGACACGCCACCCTCCTGTTGATGGGGGTGCACTATATGATCACAAACCATGAAGTGAAGGATCATATCAATCTCTCCAAGCAAAACCCCTTGATTGGTCCTGTTGACCTTAGCAAAGGTCCCCGGTTTCCAGACATGTCTTCGGTCTATGAGGGAGAGGATGGAATAATCGCTGTATTTGGCGAAGACAAAGACCTGAAAGAATTTAAAGAGCCTTGGGTCCGGGTTACTGGCGGTATCTGGGAAGCGATTGCCCTAAAGCATCGCGGCTATAAAATTAACGCCTGGCTTATTGCTGATATTGAAAAATGGATCAGCGATACCTCATTAATTAATTAGATTAATCGTTATATTTGAAAGACCCTAGAGGGTCAAGTGGAGGAAACATGCAAAAGAATAGTGTAAATAAAGCAATCCTTGTGGGACGTCTGGGACAAAAGCCCGAATTGAAATATACTGCCAGTCAAATGGCAGTTGTCAATCTTAGTGTCGCCACAACAGAATCTCGTAAAGACAGGGATGGCAATTATAAAGATGAGACTGAATGGACAAGGGTTGTCGTGTTTGGAAAGACCGCAGAATTTGTAGCAAATTATCTGGATAAAGGCGCTCTGGTCTATGTTGAGGGACGCCTCCAAACTCGGTCATGGGAAAACAAAGACGGGGTTAAAATGAACACCACAGAAGTGATTGCCAACGCCGTGACCTCACTGGGCAGCGGTGGAGGTGGCTCACAGGGCGGTGGACGAAGTCAGGACAGTGGTGGCTACAGTGGTGGTGGCTCACAAGGTGGTGGCGGTGGAGCACCTTCAGGTGGTTCTGCTCCCAGTGGTAACCCTTTTAGTAGTGAAGACGATGAACCATTGCCTTTTTAAGGTTCACGCGACGTAATAATATGTAATGTTCAGGCCGGATTCAATTCTGGCCTGATTTTTTTATGCTGAATACAACGACATCTCCTCCTTGCCCCCTCTGCTCAAACCCAAAGAGCTCTCACTATTATTCAGATCAGTTTCGCGAATATCGGCACTGTCCAGTCTGTGATCTGGTATTTGCTCATCCAGAATCCCATTTGAGCAGAGATGAAGAGTTTAAGCGATATGAGTTTCATGAGAATAATCTTGAGGATCCACGCTATCGTAGTTTTCTACAAAAGATGAGCGACCCCATGCTCCATCGTATCCCTGCGAAATCCCGTGGTCTTGATTTTGGTTCTGGTCCAGGTCCATTGCTAAAACTTATGTTCGAAGAGCAGGGGCATCCCATGTCCCATTACGACAGTTTCTACGCGCTTGGGCAAGAAGTCTTCAATGAGCAGTATGCGTTTATTACAGCGACTGAGGTTGTTGAGCACCTCCACAAACCTCTTGTTGAGCTTGACCGTCTCTGGTCCTGCCTGCATCCCGGTGGGTATCTGGGGATCATGACCAGCCTGCATTTGCCTGAATCAAATTTCCGAACCTGGCACTATATCAAAGATGAGACCCACGTTGTTTTTTTTGCCCCTCAAACCATGGGCTGGCTGGCTAAACGTTGGGGTGCTTCTTTGGAGATCATAAGTGATTCAGTGATTATTTTTCAAAAGGGTTCTCAGGAATAAAGTATATTCACAGATGAAATACATAGACGTCTTTCCTTACTCTCGAACAAGTCATGGCTTGCGTTTCCTCCTGTTGCGACGAGCACCTGACAATAGTTACCCTGGAATTTGGCAACCTGTTGCCGGAAAAATAAAACCCGGTGAAACAGCCTGGGAAGCAGGTTTACGAGAACTTGCAGAAGAGACTGGCTTTACTCCCAATCAATTCTATAGCCTGGATCATGTCTCGTCTTACTACCTGCACAAGTCGGATGAGATCATTCATGTTCCGGCTTTTATTGCCGAGATTCAGTTTACAGATCCTGCTCTCAGCCATGAGCACGATGCCTTTAAATGGCTTGGTCTTGATGAGGCCCTCAAAACAGCGTCCTGGACACCCTATGGAAAAGCCCTTGCTTCCATCCCTGATTTGTTGGCTTCGTCGCCTGCCCTCGCCCTGGCAAAAATTTTACTAAAAAATTAGAAAAATCACTTAAACCATTGATTTTTTTGTCCAAAACCCTTCTTTTCGCCCCATTTTTTACACAATATACGGAAACCCCCTCATTTAAAACCACAATATATAGTATCACTTAAAGCATTTTCTTAAGTAGTCGCTATAAGTGCCTAAAAAACAGTTGTATTTTCTTGACAAGATTTTAGTAGCTCCCTAAATTCTACACGAATGCGGTGCAGGACAGGTTACACTCCGCATAAAATTGGAAGCGATGTTAAGTCGGAAGAGGCTGCGTATGAAGCGATACAGCTTACAAGTACTGTTATTGGCGCTAACCCTGACATTTGTACAGTGCTCAATGTTCGGTGGAAAATCAAAACCGGAAGAAAAGTCATGGGACAAATCGTCGGCACGAGGTGATTCAACAAACCGTGCTGAATCTGCAGGTGTAGATGCTCAGGGAACTGACGAATCTGCCTGGCAGAGTGGTGAACAAGCCGATAACCTGATCTATAATCTTGATCAACTGAGAAATAAGAAACCAGAATCTGGCGAATCCGCTGATTTTGTCACCAGCGAAATCAACTATGAAGTCAAGCGTCTGGCTGCCGAATTAAAATATGTTAAAAAGAAATTGACCGAGCTTCAAACTCAGAGTGAAGTGTGGACAAACCCTTTAAGTATATATAGTAAGGAAGTACATTTAGAGAATGGCACCAAGCTGTTTGGCGATGTCATCGATCAGGATAAGGACAATATTCAGGTCAAAACACTCATTGGAGTGCTCTCCGTATCCCGTGATCAGGTTTTACGGATTGTAGACAATATCCCTACTTCTGATGAAGCACCTGCCGTGACAGCTGGAGATGCAGCTCGTGGTGGTGCCCCCATGAACATTAATGGTGATCGTGCCAGCATGGCTGGAACCCAGGATGTCAAGGGAGATACACGGGACAGTAAATATACTGGCAATGTTGTTTTATCTGGAAGCATCAAAGAACGGAAGGATCGCTCGGGAAATACTATCCTTTCAGGAGTGGTTAAAAATATTGGTGGCCGTCGAGCCGACTTTGTCAAAGTAAATTTCCTTTTTAGAATTAACTGGAGTGGCGACACACGTGAACTTACAGCCTTTGTCAAAGGCTCTCACCATGTATTCTCCAGTGGTGTCAATACTGACACTTCTCTCTTCCCAGGCGCCAGTGGTGAATTTGAACTTTACGTCCCCAATTCTTTTGGCTCCTTTATAGGATACAGTTATTCCATCGATTGGGAAGAACATGATATCTAAACGCTCACTCATAGTAACCCTTTTTCTGGCAACCCTCTTGGGACTCGTGGCTTGTACGCCAAAAGAACCTGCCACGCCTGCTCCAAATATTGAGCAGATGAAAATGCAATCCCAGATGAAGGCATTATCGGCCGAGGTTGTCAAACTGCGTGAATCCCGTGAAGAGGTCGAAATCCTCAAGTCAAGCATTGCTGCCATGGATACACAGATTGCCATCTATCAAACCAAGCTGGAAGAAAAAGCTGAGCACCCTGTTATAGAGGTGGTTGCAACTCCCCGTGATCCAGATATTATCAATCTTAGGGGCAATATTTATGTGCTCATTCGGGAAATAGATTCCCTGAAAGAGGGTATGAAAAACTTATTGCTCTTAAATGACTCTCTTGAAATTCAAATAGAGCAACTCGCCCTTGAAACCCACGCTGGCGTGGTTATGGAATCAGTCGCCAAAAAAATGGCACCTGTGGAAGCCAAACCAGAGCCTGCAAAAGTGAAGACCATTGTGCGGGTGGCTGAAGCGGCACCTGTTGAAAAGAAGCCAGTCGCCAGGACTGCTACTGCCTCCAAGGCCCACGGCTATGCATTGAATACCGAGTATCGCATGGCCTACAATGACGCGCTCAACAACTATTTTAATAGTGATTTTCTGGAAGCTATTCAGGAATTTCGGATCCTAATAGAACGGGAGCCTACTGGCGCTTATGCTGATAATGCCCAGTATTGGATCGGTGAATGTTACTATTCTCTGGAAGATTTTGATTCTGCCGTCACCGAGTTTGAAAAAGTCTTCACTTTTGAGGAAAACAATAAGAGTGATCACGCACTTTTCAAAATTGCTATCAGTTATCAGCAACTCGGTCGGTATATGAAAGCTCGGGAAAGCATGGAACATTTTCTCAGTGAATATCCTGACAGTGAGCTGGCCAGCCAGGCCCGAGATTTCTTAAAAGGAAATCGCTAAAAATAGTACCATGAAAATGCTACCAACATATATCATCCTTATTATCCTGCTCTCTGGGTTGACTGCTTTTGGTCAATCCAATCCAGGAAGTCTGCTGTATGATATCGGGATAAGAATAGATGACACAACCAACACCCGTTCTGACATCAATTCAGATCCCATTGATTCCCCTGAATTGCTCGGTCAGCAGATGGAATTGGAAGAAGAATTGAATCGTTATCAACATCAATTAGCAGAAACTGAAGTTCGTTTGAGATATCAGACCCAGGTGATTGATAGTCTGCAAACTGAAATTGCTCAAATTAGAGCTGCTGGCGAAACAGATCGTGCCTTGCTGAGTACACGAATCACCAGTCTGGTTGGTCAACAGGAAGATGCCAGGAAAACCCCAGGCTTTACACCTGGTGAAAACCAAACATCAGACAGTGTTTTTGCTGAATTGCACACCCCCTGGAAGCATGTCTCAGTAACGACTGCGCCTGCCATACAAACATATTCTGGTCCAAGATTGACTGACCGTGAAGAACAGGCCGCGTACAGAAGTGGACTCACAAAGTACCACCGGGAACTTTATTACCAGGCCATTGAAGATTTCAATAACATCGTTAGAAGCGGTGTTGATGTGACAATGCGCGCCAATGCTCAATACTGGGTAGGTCGCTGCTATTATGAAAAAGGACTTTATGATGAAGCGATTAGTGCACTTGAGCAAGTGCAGCGCTTCGAGAATTCTGACAAGCTGGACGATGCTCTCGTTATGATCGGTCTGGCATTCAAAAACAAGGATCGTCTTCCAGAAGCCAAGCTTGCATTCCAAGAGTTGGTTTCTCGTCACCCCGGCAGTGAATATTTGACACTGGCCAGACGATTTGTGCAGGAATGATACGAGATAAAAGGCTGATCCTGGAGATCATCATATGAAAACATTAAAACATATACTGATTTTGATTGTTGTTGCATCAAGCATATCCGTTTACGGCCAGACAGCACTTAATTATTCACGCCCTGGACCCATGATGCACATTCCCACATCCAGCCTGTACAATGAATCCTATTTATTGCGTCTTGGTGTCGCCAGTCAGTCCACCCGTGGTGCCTTCGATACTGATTTTTGGAACAAGGGTGCATTCCTTGAGACTGATATTACTCGTGACTTCAGACTGGGTCTATCAGCCGTACAATCCGGTTCTTCAGCGAACGAAAACGATATATCCTTGCATATTCAAAACCGACTTCTCACATATGGTGAAACTGCAGTTGGCATCGGTGTTAATGACATTAGTGTTTCCAACACTTCCTCAGATACCAGCGGGCTTGAGGAAAAAGTTCGTAATCTTTCCTACTACATGCTACTCAGCCGCGAGAACAGTTTTTCTGAGTACAATCTCAAAACTTATCTGGGTGTTGGATCTGGTCGTTATGGTGCTAATTATGGCCAGTTTGACCTGGATACAACCACAACACCTGGCGATACCATCAAGATTGCCAAGGCCAACAGCATCGGCTTCTTTCTGGGATTATTGTTGAATACCAATATCATGGCCGATCGTGGTGGTCTAGATTTTATTATTGAGTTTGATGGCGTGGGTATCAATGCTGGCGTAAAGGTACCCTTGACTCATGAATACCATATCAATCTGGGCTTTTCTAATTTGCAAAATTTACCCTATCTCGGCGAGGATCGTGAGAACCCACCGGGCATAGGAATCGGGCTAGATTATTTTCTACCTCGTGTCAAATCCGCAGCCAGTAAACAGCGGGGCGGTATCAAGGTTTCAGGTGTTATAACTGAGGACGGTCTGCCCATGCGTACGGTCATTGACTCCAGCTGGCACAAAGCTCAGGAACGTCAATTGTTGGTGCTTAGAGACTCCCTTAGAATGTCCAGCTCAGAAATTGAACAACTCAATCGTATGGTAGAACATTTAGAACAAAGAAATGAGGTCTTGGAAGATTCAGTGGCCTCTCTCCAATTGGCGCGACATGTTTCCGATGCCCAGATCAATCAGGCTTTGAAACACCTCTCTCGTTCATTGCGACTCTTCTACAACGAAGAATATGATGATGCGCTCATAGAGATAAATGAGGCTTTGGAGTACAATCCAAACCTGGCTTTAGCTTATGCCAGACGGGGGTCCATCTATTACAAGCTTAATCAGATCGATAGAGCAACCATCAACTGGAATATTGCTCTTCAGATCGACCCCGGATACGACGAAGTACGTAATATCCTGCGTGCTTTAAACGAGAATCGGTTGCGTTCAGCCGTTTCCGCAAGGGATTAACAGGAAAAGGATTAGCATATGGATTTTGCAACCATTATTGGGTTATTATTCGGTTCAGGCTTGATCGGATACGCTGTATTTGGTGTATCTCAAGCGCTACCAAACGGTGTGATGACCTTTGTGGACCTTCAATCACTTATGATCGTACTAGGTGGTACTATTGCTGCTACAGCCATGGCCTTCCCTGTAAAAGATGTGCTCTCACTATTCACTAACCTCAGTGCTGTATTCAAGGGAGATAATCATAATGATAGTGATACCCTCCGTGAATTAGTGGACTTGGCTGCTGTCGCTCGTAAGGGTACGGCTGATCTTGAAAAAGCTACAGATGGTATCAAGGATTGGTTTATGAAAGACGGTGTGCAGATGATTATTGACGGTCTTCCTGAAGAAGATATCCGCAACATCATGGAAACCCGGGTTGTCAACCGTGAGTTACGTGAAGATGCAGAAGCCAATGTTTTCAAGACCATGGGTGTGTTCTCACCAGCCTTTGGTATGGTTGGAACCCTTGTTGGATTGGTAGCCATGCTTTTCGCCATGGGTGCCCCCTCTGACGGTGGTGGTGGTGGCGATGATCCTGCAGCCAAATTGGGACAAGCTATGGGTGTTGCATTGATAACAACTTTTTATGGTGCTCTCTTTGCCAACATGTTCTTTCTGCCTATTGCAGCAAAACTTCGTTCAAGAATTGATAAACGAAATATCACTCAAAATATGATCATTGATGGCGTTGTCATGCTCAAGGTTAAGAAACACCCCATACTGGTAAGAGAATTTCTGAACTCATATCTTGCTCCACGTGACAGGGTATTTGAGGACTAATTAATATGGCCATCGCACCAAAAAAGAAGCAAGAACAGGATGAAGGCGGCTGGCTAACGACCTTTGCTGATATGATGACCTTGCTCATGACTTTCTTTGTGTTATTGTTTGCCATGTCCACCCTGGATCCAGTCAAGCTGGAGCAATTCGGTGATTCAACCAAAAAGGATGCGGGTTCCACAAAAAAAAGTAAAAAGGTTTCTTTGACTCAGATCAATAAAGAAGTAAAAAAATTAGTGGTGGAGCAAGAGCTCCAGAGTCAGGTGAAGGTTTCTATGGATGCCAGAGGCGTTACCCTGGGAATTGCCAGTGATCTGGCTTTTGGCTCAGGAACTGCTATCCTATCAGGACCAATCAAATCCTTTCTTGTGAAGTTGGTAGGCACCATGGAAAAGGCGACTTACGCCATTGCAGTTGAAGGTCACACAGACAATGACCCAATCCGGTCGGCTCAGTTTCCTTCCAACTGGGAGTTATCGGCTGCCAGAGCCAGTGCAGTGATTCGGTATTTAACCAGCCAGGGAATTGCTGCTGATAAATTCCGGGCCATCGGTTTTGGCGATACTGTACCATTGGTGGCAAACGATACTCGCGAGAATAAAGCGAAGAATAGACGCGTTGATATAACATTTCTAACGATCGGCTAATTAAGGCTGACGCTAGAAACGAGGAGAAGCTTATGAAGTACCCAGCATTTAAACATATCATAACAGGCGGTATCATTACCACACTGATCTTGATCTCTCAGGTGTTCGCACAGTCGAATACCAATAAAGAGGTGCTCTCTCAAAAGATTCTGCTGGAGAATACTATACACCAAAGAGTAAGTGATGCTGTATATCGCATCTTGCGCCATGAGAATTTCATCGTCAATGTTAATGTGGTCATGGAGGCAACACCAACTCAAAAATATACAACAGTTTATGAAGCTCCTGGGTCAAAAAAGGGTAAAGTCAGTCCTGAGCAAGATGTTTTCAAACAATCCCTAAGCAATACGCCTGGAATGAGTAAATCATCCAGCTCAATGGCAGAAGATGTTGGCGCAAAAAAGACCCGGACCATTCTCAAAAAGCGTCCCATAAAAACTGATGTACCATCAGATATACCCGGTTTTCCTGGCATACAATCACCTGGCTTTGAATTATATGAAGAAGAAGTGCCCGTAGAGACTGACAACAATGAAGATGTTGTTTATGCTGCAGCTGAAAATCTGGACGAGATTGCTGAAATTCCTGATACTACTCAAAGTGAAGTGGCAGCTGAGGCGAGCCTGTCTCTTGAGGAAAATGAAGTCATACTGGAAGAAGATATTCAAAGTGTCAGTGAAAAAGCCGAAGACCAAACCATAGTAAGCTATTCACAAAGTAAAAATCCACAATTATCCCGTCATACAGTAGCAAGTATTAGTGGTCCCAATCTGAGTGTAAAGAAAATGGAGCTAACTGTTATTCTTGAGGACCCCATCTCCCCTCAGATTATAGAAAACATCCGTACTGTTACCATGGTTGCCGCCCATTTCAACCGGGAACGCGGAGACAAACTACAGGTGATGACAGCGGATTTCCAGGGTAGCAACAAAGACAAACCTGATACAGAACAGTTGCTTCTGAAATCCATTGCTGAAAAAATGACAGCCATTGAAGCACGCCAGAAAGAAGAAACTGAAAACAAGCGTATCAAAGATTTAGAAGCTCAGCAAGAGCGGATGAAGCTTGACCAGGCCAACAAAGAAGCACGCGATGCAGAAATGGTGCGTATCCGTCAGGAAGAAGCCGAAAAGCAGAAAGCCCATGAGGCAGAGCTGGCTCAACTCCGCAAACAGGAAGAAGAACGAATTTCTCAAAGAGAACGAGAATTGACTAATCTTCGTGAGCAAGAACAAGATCGTC
Organism: Fidelibacterota bacterium; assembly: GCA_013203185.1. Lineage (GTDB taxonomy): Bacteria > Fidelibacterota > UBA8477 > UBA8477 > JABMPR01 > JABMPR01. Next base: position 12,313 of record JABMOS010000107.1, read on the forward strand.
TTACTGAAGAACGTCGACAACTTTTTGAAGCAAAGCAAGAGCAGGCCCAGGATAGGTTGCGTCAGGACTCCCTGCGGTTAGCCCTGCTTTCTGAACAGCTTGATGATTTAAAAAAGCAACTCTCTGCCGTGGATCTGGAAGAGGAACAACGCTTAAAGCTTGAGCTGGAAAAAAAACGTAGAGAAGCAGAAAAATCAGCCATCACAGATCGTGAGAACAAGCTTAAACAGCAAATGGATGATCTTGAGAATCAAAGACTGCAGGCGACCATGATGCCTGAGGATGAGGATGATCTCCTATGGCTATTCATTATCGGTGCAGCGGTACTGGTAGGACTGGCCGTGATTATAGGCGCCCTTATGGGTGGCCGACGACAGGCTCCAGAATTACCTCATTCACCGGATCTGGCTCAGTCAGCTATTGAAGCCGAACCAACACCTGAACCTAAGGCAAAGCCTGAAGAGGAAGTGGATGCTGAACCTGCTATCGATCCAGAACTTATTGATGAAGTTGACAGTATTAAGAAATCAGTCGTTTCTCTCGCCGTGAGCAAGCCGGGTTCTGCCTCCAGTATCGTCAAGGACTGGCTACAGGACACTGGTGAAGCTGAAGAAGAGGAAGAACAAGAGGCTGAGGAAGAAGACAAGTCTAAAGGTAAAAAGAAAAAGAAGGGGCAAAAATAATGGCTACTCCAAAAAAATTAGCCGGCATTGATAAAGCCGCAATTCTTTTTGATATATTGGGAGCACGTCTTGCAGGACAACTGTTCCCCAATTTGACCGATCAGGAGATCATCGCGGTTCGCCAACGTGTACCTCAAGTTAAAAATGTCCCTTTCGAATTCAAGAAGCTGGTTCTCGAGGAGTTTTATTTCTCCTTCATGTCTAAGAAGTTTGCTGCAGAGGCCAAGGATTCAACCTCCCAGCCCTTCGCTTTTCTTGAAGGTATGTCAGAAGTTCATCTTGCATATTTAATTCGATCAGAACCAACGCGTTCTATTTCCATTCTCCTGGCCCAACTTCCCACAGAAATGCAGGGGCGTTTGCTGCAGAGACTTCCCACAGAAATTCGCACGGAAGCCATGGTAGATCTTGGAAAAATTAAAGATGTTCCACTGGAAGCTGTTTTGGAAGTAGCCTCAGAATTTCGTGAAAAAGCCAAGCAGATACCTTCTCAAGCTGAATATTCAGAAGGTGGTGGTAAGGCAATGGCAGGTCTATTGGGAACCATGGACGCCAAGGAACAACGACAATTTCTTGATTATCTCTCCCAGGAAGATCCGGAACTGGCCAAGGAGGTGAGAAAGCATCACTTCACCTTCGAGAATGTGCCGACGCTCCCGGAAAATATCCTCAGAGACATATTCAATAGTCTGGATTTAGATGATGTTGCTCTCGCACTAAAGGGGCAGGATCAAGAATTCAGTGATAGGGTTCTGGAGAACTTACCTCAAAAGAAGCAAGCCATGTTTGAACCCAAAGAAGGACCCGTTTCTCGCAAGCAGGTAGAAGGAGCACAAAAGAAGGTTGTGGAATTCATCCTACAAATGGACGCTGATCCTACAAATGATTTCAGTATCGAGGAGTTCGCCGAGGCCGACTTTATCGAGTAGTTAGCTGATGAAGATATCTCCGCTGTCCTGCACTAGCGAGATAGGAGGGGAGGCAGTCCGCCCGGACTGTCCTCCCTTCCGCCGTTTTTGGGCCAAACGTAGAGTTCAAGTCCCAAAATATCGATCACCGGCATCCCCAAGACCGGGGACAATGTATCCCACCTCATTTAATCGTTCATCAATAGAAGCAGTAAAAATGGATATATCCGGATGCTTTGTAAAGACTTCTTTTAATCCTTCTGGTGCGCAGATTAAAGTCAACAATCTTATGTCCGAAGCACCTCTCATTTTTAACAAATCAATAGCAGCACAAGCGCTTCCCCCAGTTGCCAGCATGGGATCCATGAGAAAACAGCTCTGGGCAGACTTTGAAAAATCAGGTAAATTTTTGTAATAGTGTTGTGGTTCAAGAGTCTCGTCATCCCTATACAGTCCCACAAAACCTACATGTGCCTCTGGTAACAGCCCGAGACCAACATCTACCATGGCCAGACCTGCACGGAGAACAGGGACAAACCAGATGTCATCAGCGAAAACCATTTCAGAAGTTTTTTTCATGGGTGTTTCAACATGCTGCTCAACAGTGTTTAATGATTCAGTCGCTGCCATAAGCACTATACTGCTAAGTCGCTGGGCCGCTTCTCTAAATCGTTGACTGTCAGTGTCTTTACTTCTCAGGATGGCTAAGTTGTGTGAGACGAGTGGATGAGATTTCAACTCAATGACTTGGGACAAGAGACACTCCGCACTTATAGTTTTAATTTGCTTGTACTAAAAGTAATCCCTGATAAAAAAAAGTCTACGCCTAATCTGCATTGGTCTATTTATGTGTTTTTAGTACTGATGTGTTTGTGTTTAAAGCAGTAATCGAGAATGAACGATAGCGCTTTTAATATTTTCTGTGGGATGTGTGTTCCACTTTCAGGTCTTGAAGCTGAGAGGCATTGGGGCGGATTGTCAGGTTTAAACCTCCCCATCTACCCATTGGTGTCCAGGATAGAGTCATTTTCCAACAATGCAGCTTACGGGTTACACCAACAGACCCGCTTATTAACTTTTTGTCCATGATATCGAATCTGGGGTTGTAATTCACAGCCCAGTTTTCAGAAAGATTAAACTTTAAATTCGTTCCCAGATTGAAGGTTTGCCTGGCCTCATCAAGTGGATTCTGGTGGCTGTAAGAGTAGCTAAAATTAAAATTTGCTGTCCATGCTGATGCGCTTCGGCCAGAACGAGCCTGTGGTGTTTTAATATCTTCAAAATCAAAACCCTCGTCAAAACCCTCTGAAGAGTCAACAAGGATGCTGTCTAAATCCGCATTTTTACGGGAATTTGACCGCAGGCCACCTGGTGCAGCGCCTTCCAGTTTAAACCCAAAACTAAAACTGGCCCTTGTCATGCGTGGGCTACGAAACTTGTCAATCTTATGGGCTCCTGTTGAATCACGTTCATAGATTTCATAAGTCATACTGGGACTCAGGCGGAAAGATTTACCAACATTAATTTTAATGTTGCTGGAAATGTCCGAAGCTTTCAGAGAATCAGCCTTGAAATTGTAAGAACCATTCATCCCCCAGGTCAGGAACTGAGACTTACTCTCCACCTCATCTCTAAATAATTTATAGTCAAAAACATTATCCAGTTTCCAACTCATTCTCAGCGCTTCACTGCTTGGTGTGGCGCCTAGGTCACTTCCTGCGAAGCGATCAAATTGCTGCACAGCCCCTGTTGTGTCAGTCACTGATTCGGTATACCCCCAAAAGTCTGTTGAAAAATCTGGCGTATAGCTTAAAGAAATTGATGGGGTCAAAGTATGTCTGATAGCCTGGAGCGGACCAATACGAACGGGGAAGATGCCATACATTTTGGTGTTCAGGCTCGCAGAAGTACTAAATGTCCCCCGCCTGATAAAGCCCTCTACCTCGGCAGTTTCTATGGCACCTGAGCCAGTGTCCACCAGGGCCAGGCCACTATCATCAAGAATGGGGTCAAAGTATTTAAACCCCCAGGCATCTTTATAGGAAATGGACCCCACCAGCTTCAATACTTTCATCACCTGGGTGTCCCCTGAAAGACTCATGTTGTGGTTCCAGGTCCTTGTGTCCACAATATCTTCCTGCCACAGAAGGGTATCTAGCGCCTGACTGTCAGGATTTTCATAAGATAGATAGCTCCACTTTCGTCGATTGCTAAAGGCGTTATTGTAGCTCCACCTGAAGCTATTATACCAATATTCTTTATTCCCTTTTGCTTTGATAATACTAGCTGATGCACGACTGAATCGAAAGGAGGGTAAGGCCAGCGTAGGGCCAGCCAACTTAATTCCCGCTGATTCTGGAGCCTCTTCCACACGGCGGGTAACCTGGAGATTCTCATCATAGGTTCCACTCAAGGAGGTTGTACTGTTGATAGATTCAAACTTTTTATTTATGGAAATTCCAGAGTGCAGCTTGGTATTTAATCGTTGGTCTTGATCATGGCTGTAATTTCTGTCAAAATTTGCATCGCCTGAAAGTTCTCCATCAGCGCGGATGGTAAAACTGGGGTCAATAGTTTGTGAATGCTTAAATTTGAGTCGCCATTTCCAGTTTGCGGGATCATCCAAAGCACTGCGGTCTGAAACCATCGATGCATCGATGGAGCCATCGATTTTATAGCGCTTCTTATATCTGAGGACACTCCTTAAATTAAATTCTTCGTATTGATCCCAATAGGTACCGGTCATTTTAAAATCGGAATAGTCATTGATGGCCCAATAATAACCAAACCCTTTCAGAGCACGGCCTCCATTGGTGGGTCGATAGTCGTAAGAAGGCATGAGAAATCCAGAGGAACGTCCTTTTTTCTGTGGAAAAACCGCAAAGGGCAGGGCAAACAATGGAATGTCAGCAATATAAAGTACGACTGGTTTGGCAATGATAATTTTATCTGTATAAAGCTTCATCTGTCTGCTGTAGAAATAGAAATGTGGGTGATCTTCAATATCGCAAGTGGTGTAATAGCCATCTTCCATGAGATAGATGTCTTCATTAATACGGGTCAGTTCTTCACCGAAGTAGTTGCCTTCATCCATTTTTGTTCGGCCTGCAACCACTTTGCCACGCTGGGTTTTTAGGTCATAGACCATGCTCTGGCCATTAAAATCTTCCTGGCCCGCCTGAGAGAGAACTGGATAATCCGCAGAGCCAAGTGTATCAACCAGACTACGGGCTCTTAAAAGGTTTTGACGCCAGTATACGCCAACATGACCGGCTTTCAACTTCATGTCACCATATTCGATTGAGGCTGTTGTTTTTAGCTGGGTGGTTTCATGCTGCATGCTATAGGCAATATGGTTTGCCCAATATTTAACGGGAAATTCAATATCTCTACTCCCCTTGACTGGAATAAATTCACCTTCAGCGCCACCAGTTACCGTGATATCCGAAATGCTTGAATCTGAGAGAAGAATATAGAGGGTGTCTCCACTCACCTTGTTCGAGCCTTTGAAAATTCCATCCTCAATCACATTGAAAAAGGAAGTCGCCATCTCAATCAGGGTCACTGTCTGAGGCTGTCCATCACTAAACTCAACCGCCATGACCTTACCATCCAGCCAATCCGTATGGGTGGTATCTTTTGACGCTTTTCTCTGGGTAAAATGAGGGTTTTCCGGGACATATACTGATTTGAGGTCACCCCCATCCATGTGCAGGTTAAAAACATCACCGGTCAAGACAAAATCATCCTGCTGAAGTATGGGGTTGTCCCGCATAATGGCGACATCATCGTCTTGCATATAGACAGCCTGCCCACAGGTGCCCTGTGCATCACCATTACGAAGTACAACATTTTGCCATGCGAAGAAATAGCCTTCTTCAAGACTCAAGCTGTCTGAATCAATCTGCAAGGTGGTATCCTGGCTTGACCACTTCTTAAATTGAGCATCGCCATAACTGAGCAACGAATCTTTACCTGAATAATACAGCAGATGTCTTCCAGAGACACTGAGACTATCCGTAGTATTCACCATTGAGGCCCTCCCCCTCGCATCACCCAGTTGGGTAGCCTCATAGTAATAAATAGTATCTGCCTTAAGCGTGGAGCCACTGTCTTCAAGAGCTGGATTGTCTGTGGCCAGTACCTTTTTCAGGTCGATGTGATAGCCCAGCTTTTGTGCCGTGACTATAAATGGATCATCTTCAAAGCGGGCATTTCCAAGGAGCTCTACATACTCATCACTTCCCATATAGCGTGCAGTGTTACTGGAAAGTTTTGATTCTGGGGTCGTGATGGTGACGTGTCCACTTAGGAGGGCTTCGTCCTTCTCCATTTGAAATTCTGCAACATCACAGGTTAGCAAGGCATCACCGCGCCTCATTTTTACATCACCTACCAAACGCCTGTAGGTGATTCCCCCGCGATTAAATGACTGAATCTCATCGGCCCTAATTAGCTCCAGTTTTTCTCCTCTGGCTGCCAGGGCAAGTGAATTGCTCAAAACAAACAGGAGACACAAAAGTGAGAGACTAGAAGTGAGAGGCTTGAAGGAGAGGTGCATGAGAGATTAAATAGGTTATGAACCTGAAGGTTCCTCAAAGCGCGATGCCCACAGGGTAACGAGTCGTTCGTATATACGTTTTTCAATCCCTTCAGTGGTGGGCCTATAAAACTGCTTTGTCTTCAAATCATCAGGAAAATAATTCTGATCACTAAAATGACCGGGGTAATTATGGGGATAGTTATATCCCTGTCCGTGACCTTGGTCTTTCATCAGGCTGGTTGGTGCATTACGTAAATGGAGGGGGACAGATTTGGCACCTTCCTCCTGAACGGTTTCCTGGGCTGCTCGTAGGGCCATATAGCTGGCATTGCTTTTTGTGGTAGAAGCCAGATAAGTGGTAACTTGAGCTAGAACGATAGCCCCTTCTGGCATTCCAATGGCATGGACTGCCTGCAATCCAGATGTGGCCAGGGTTAACCCCTGGGGATCTGCGTTCCCGACATCTTCCGAGGCCAGGATAATTAATCGTCTGGCAATAAAGATGGGGTCCTCCCCTCCTTCCAACATGACAGAAAGCCAGTATAGCGATGCATCTGGGTCGCTCCCCCGGACGCTCTTAATAAATGCAGAGATAGCATCATAGTGATAGTCGCCAGTTTTGTCGTATAGCTGGTGCTTATTCTGCAGCGCTTCACGAACATGCGCTTCGGTAATGGTAATGACCTGATCTTCATCGCGGTCTGGTGTTGCAACTGATGCGCTTATCTCCAGGGCATTCAAAAGGCGTCGGGCATCACCAGAGACCGATTCAAGGAGTAGGTCTTTGCCCTCATCTTCAAACTGGATATTCTGGGTACTCAAAAACAGATCTTCAGAGATCGCGTGCTGGAGAATTGTGGCGAGATCTTCTTTGGTGTGGGAAGTGAGCTTGAGTACCTGACAACGACTCAAAAGAGGTGATATAACTTCAAAGCTTGGGTTTTCAGTGGTGGCACCAATAAGCGTAATGACACCATTCTCCACGGCCTGGAGCAGGGCATCCTGCTGGGCTTTATTAAAACGATGGATCTCATCGATGAACAGGATGCTGGGTTTTCCCAACTCCCGATTGGCCTTGGCCTTGGCCATTGATTCCCTGACATCCTTAACGCCAGATGATACTGCTGACAACTCATAAAAATGTGCGTCAATCTGGCTGGCGATAATTTTTGCTAAAGTGGTTTTTCCACAGCCTGGGGGTCCCCAGAGAATGACAGAGAAAAGACGATCTGCTTGAATGGCTTTTGCCAGAAGTTTATTCTCAGCGACAAGGTGCTGCTGTCCCAAGAATGCTGACAGCGTTTGGGGGCGCATCCGATCAGCCAGTGGTGGCAGTGTCCTGGGATTATCAGCATTATTGAAAAGACTCATGACCTGGAAAATAACCTGTATGGATGAAGGAATAAGGAAAAAGTACTGCCAGACAGCCCTTTTCACAGGTTCTTAGAGATATTTATCCGGGTATTTTTTGCGCTGAGTCAGGGCCAAATGCTTGCCCAAAAAGATTAATTGCCAATCAATCCTTCCATGAATTTTTTTATCCGCTTTAGCCCCTCATCAAGTGGTTTGTCTGCGTATTCGTTGATCAGAGCACTGCCTACCACCATAATCTGAGCATATTTTTTTAGGGCTTGAACTTGAGATCTCTCTGATAACCCGAAGCCAACAGCCATGGGTAAATCACAACCTGCTCTCACAGATTCCAGATAATTAATGGTTTGAATGTTGATATCTGTTTTCCTGCCCGTTGTTCCAGTCCGGGCCATGCAATAAATAAAGCCACTGGCGTGTTTAATAATTTCTTGGATTCGATCCGCCCGTGAGGTGGATGCAATGACTTGAATTAAAGCCAGCTTGTTTGCCTGGGCATACTTGATGAGTGAATTGTCCTTTTCCTCATCAAAGGGATAATCAGGGACAATCAAACCCTGTACGCCTATTTCAACTGCCCGCTCACAAAATTTCTCCACGCCATAATTTTGGATAATATTGAAATAGGTCATAATCACAATGGGTTTCTCCGTAGACGCTACGATCCTTTGGATCATTAACAGGCTTGTCCCTACTGTCACACCATTCTTTAATGCCACTTCATTGGCCCGAGCGATGACAGGACCATCTGCCACCGGGTCTGAAAAAGGAATCTGAACTTCCAGGAGATCAGCTCCTGAGTCCAGGATTTGTGTGGCAATTTTTTCACTCTGCTCCAGATCTGGATACCCCGCCACCATATGCATCATAAAGCCTGGTTTCCCTGAGGACTGGATTTTGTCCAATTGACTGTTTAGCTTTTTCATGCTGTCCCCGAGTCCTTTGTTACTTCTGCAAGCTCTTCTGCTAAGAAGGTTTTAAAGCCTTCATCTCCTAGTTCTTTGGTAACAATAAATAGATCTTTATCTCCCCTGCCTGAGCAATTAAAGACGATACTTTGATCCTTTTTGAGCCCCGGTGCCAGCTTGATAACTTCAGCCACAGCATGGCTGGATTCCAGGGCGGCAAAGACACCTTCTGTTTGAGCCAAAAGCTGATAGGCTGACATAACATCTCTATCTATTGCATAAGTAAATTTTACCCGTTTAGATTCTTGAAGATAAGCAATCTGTGGACCCACACCGGCGTAATCCAATCCTGCAGAAATACTGTGGGTGCTAGAAAGCTGACCATCTCCATTCTGTAGAAAATATGATTTAAACCCTTCTGCTACACCGACAGAGCCACCTTGAAAACGAGCGGCATGTTCATGATCACTGACGCCCTTTCCTCCCGCTTCCACGCCAATCATTTTGATATGCTCATCATCTAAAAAATCATAGAACAGCCCCAGGGCATTGCTTCCTCCGCCTACACAGGCAATGAGATAGTCTGGTGGACCTCCGGTTTGATCCTCAATTTGAGTTCGAACCTCTTCTCCAATGACCTTCTGAAAATAGGTGTTCATAGCAGGATAGGGGTTTGGTCCACAAACGGTTCCAAGAAGATAATGGGTTTCTTCAGGATGGGAGATGAGGTCTCTGAGAGCTGCATTGATGGCATCCCTAAGGGTTTGATCACCATCCGTAACTGGAATGACGGTGGCTCCCAGCTGCTCCATCCAGAAGACATTTGGGCGTTGTCGCGCATAGTCTTTCGCGCCCATGTAAACCGTACAGTCCAGTCCAAATTTTGCACAAACAGTCGCCGTTGCCAGACCATGTTGCCCTGCACCGGTCTCAGCAATGACTCGTTTTTTACCCATGCGTTTGGCAATGAGGGCCTGTCCCAGACAATGATTAATTTTATGAGCTCCCGTATGTAACAGTCCTTCATTCTTCATGAAAATTTGTGCGCCACCCAGTTTTTCGGAGAGATTTTCGCAGTGGTAGAGCGGTGTGGGGCGACCCGTGTAAGTTCTGTGTAGCTTTTTAAGCTCCTCAATAAAGTGTTCATCTTCAGTAGCCATAAAAAAGGCATCGCGGAGATCATCCATAATGGGGACAAGAACTTCAGGGACATAGCGTCCACCAAAAGCTCCAAAATGACCCTCTTTGTTAATGAGTGTTGCTTTGTAATCCATGGTCACTCCCCGACTATTGCTTGTGATATTTCATCAATTTTTTGAGTGTCTACTACACCATCTGTTTCAATGCCAGAGGCGGCATCCAGACCAGCAGCCCCAGGGAGAAGTGAAAGTATGGTCCTGGCGTTATCTGGATTCACACCCCCTGCTACAAGAAATGGTTTGGATGGGTTAAAATCCTTCAACCTGGAATAGTCATAGCCTTCCCCTGAGCCTGGGGTTGCTCCATCAACAATGAACATTTCTACAACCTCCACATAATCTTCCACCCTATCCAGATCTTTCACCTGTAGCGTCTTAATGACAGGCAACTCAATCTCCCTACAATACGCCGGGGATTCTGTCCCAGAGAACTGAACAAAATCCAGCTTTGCGTCCCGGGCTATTTGATTCACCTCTTCTGCGGGCTGGTCTTGAAATATACCAACGGAGTAGCTGTTCTTTAGAGAGCTTGATATAGTCTTAGCCAGTTCCACCCCAATTCGACGCTTGCTGGATGGGACAAAATTTAGTCCCACAAAGGCAATTCCATTGTCATCACAATGGCGAGCATCTTGCAAGGTACGGATACCACATGCCTTAAACTTCTTTCTCGGGGTCTTGATCTTCTGAATGGATGCACCCATGTCCTCGCTACGCATGATGGAGCTGCCAATAAGTACTGCATTAGCAAACCCCAAAACCTGATTGGCGCTTTCAGGTGTATAGCCACTTTCTGCCACAAGTATTTTTGAGGATGGGATCTCAGGGTTTAGTCGAATAAAGGTTTTTGTATCGATCTCAAAAGTGTGTAAATCTCGATTGTTCACACCAATAATTTCGGCCTTTGAATGAAGGGCTATTTCCAGCTCCCGTTGGTTGTGAACCTCCAGAAGAACATCCATACCAAGAGATTTCGCAATCTCAATGTAATTGTCAATCTCTTCTGCAGCGAGCAGGGCAACGATGAGCAAAATCGCATCTGCGCCATAATATCTGGCCAGAACTATCTGGTATTCATCAATGAAGAAATCCTTCATTAAGAGCGGGACCTTTTCGGTTGCTCCCCTTACCTGGTTAAGATATTCCAGCGATCCCTTAAAATATTTTTCATCGGTGAGAACAGAAATGGCGTCAGCGGCAGATTTCTCATAAAGGGTGGCAATTTCTGAAGCCGAAAAGGTGCCTTGATAAATTTGCTTTTCTGATGGTGAAGCCTGTTTGATCTCAGCAATAAGACTTAAGCCACTTCGTCCAGCCAGGGCTGCCTTAAAATCTCGGCCTGATGGCTGTAATCCAGCTCTTATCTTTTTGAGGGGAAGAGACTTTTTTAGTGTCGCTACTTCAGTCCGTTTGTGGGTAGCTATTTCAAGGAGGATATCAGGCGCATTGCTCAATGTACTATAGCGTTCCATCAATTGACGAGCTACCCCATTCTCTGCTACCTCTCGGGCGGCTGCCACCCCTTCTTTATAGGTCTGAACCTTGCCCATAAACTTGAGTGCCAGGGCCACATTGGCCAGGACCAAATCCTGATGGGCAGTCTGACAGGTTCCATTGAGAATGTCTCCGGTTATCTTTATGTTAAAATCTGCATCACCTCCTGAAATCTCTGAAAACGCTACCCGTTCCAGACCAAAGTCCTCGGGAGTTAGCACTGAGCGACTTATCTCGCCATTCTCCAGGGTCATGATAATGGTTTCGCCTGTGAGCGTCAGTTCATCCAGGCCATCTGAACCCGTGAGAACCATGACCTTGGTTTTGCCCAAAGCTCTGGCCGCCTCAATGAGAAGTTCCATGTCATCCTGATTGGAGGTACCAATAATCTGATATTGGGGGTTTGCTGGATTGAGGAGTGGACCTAAAAGGTTAAAAATGGTTTTTGTCTTCAACTCGCCTCTGACCTGGGCAAAATGCTTGAATACCGGATGGAAGCTGCGGGCAAAAATAAATGCCAGGTCTAGTTCTCCGTAGAGGGACTCTAAGCGAGGTTTATCGGCCATAATATTCATACCCATGGCTTCCAGCAGATCAAAACTCCCAAAACGACCACTGGCAGCCTTATTCCCATGTTTGGCCACTGGAGTACCACTGGCGGCAAGGAGTATGGCGGCCATGGTAGAGGTGTTGATGCGGGCCAGACCTGACCCCCCGGTACCACAAAGGTCAATGGCCCCATTCAGTGTCAGGTTGGTGGGCATTTGCTCATAGAAGACCTTTACCAGATCAGCGATATCTGCTCCTGAGAAACCATGTTGGTTCAAATCCAGGAGGAATTCTTTCTGGGCTTCAATATTCAATTTTCCCGAGATACTTTTTTCTACAAATGCCTGGAAACTCAGTCGGCGTCTTTCCCTTATGCCCATGAGAGAATTGAGTGCTTCGGTGAGAATCTCAAGACCATTCTCAGTCATGGCTGACTCCACATGAAATTGAAAGCCATAGATGTTTTCACTTCTCAAGGCCATGATGCGATGGCCTTCGTTCACACTCACTTCAAAGCCTGGGGGGATGTTTTCTGCCAGGGGTGAAAATGAATTGTACATACCGACGCGTTCCCTTTTCCCAAACAGATCGATTTCTACTTGCATTCCCTGGGTGGGGATGACCTGACGCTGGACGGGTATACCAATACATTTGGCCATGGATTGGAGTCCCAGACAAACACCCAAAGTGGGTGTGTTTCGAGCTGCCAGCATATTGGTAATCTGCAACAGCCGTTGCATCCGGGGATTTTTTTCATCGTTGATGTCACCGGGTCCAGGACCCAATACAACTAGATCAGAGTTGTCATTTATTACATCATAATCAAAGGTATCCACTACCCTGGTTTCGTAGCCCAGATAACGGGTGACATGACTCAGCACATTGGCAAAATTGTCCTCATTATTAATGATGGTGATGCTTTCCTGGTGGAGATTACTTAGATCCCGATGTCCAATTTGATCCTCAAAATGAAATTTTGAAAAGGCACTGTTACGTTCAAGGAGGGCTTGATTGATTGTCGCCAATAATTCGTCGGTCAAAAACTTGCCTGTGGTTGAGCTGTCGCCACGGAGAGCGCTCATAAGTCCTGCAGCTTTGGCGCTGGTTTCACGGGCTTCCTTCATGGGGTCAGAATCTCGAACAATGCCAGCCCCGGCCTGGATAGCGATACGTCCATCTTTAAAAATTTCCGCCGTTCGGATCAGAATAGCGCTATACATATCCCCTTTTTCATCAATGACGCCAATTTCACCACCATAGTAGCGTCTGGACTCAGCTTCTCGTTTGGCAATGATGCGAAAGGCGCTTTCCAGGGGGCTGCCCACCAAAGTTGGTGCGTGTAATGAAATTTTCAGGGCTTGAATGGCTGGTTTTTTGGAGTGACCCACCAGATGATATTCAGTATGTATGACGGCACCTGACTCGCGCAAATAGGGACCTAGAATTTTGCCTCCTCTTGGGCAAATCTGTGACATAATTTTAAGTTCTTCATCAAGAATCTGGGATAGTTCGTTGATTTCCTTTTGATCATCAAGAAAGGATTTGAGCTGTTCAACAAATTTTTCGTGACTCTCTTTGGGCATGGTACCTGCGATGGGATTTTTAATAACATTCTCATCATGAATTTCCAATTGTCGTTCCGGAGACGCCCCTACGAAGTAGTGACCTGCTCCATCAGAGAATAGAAAGGTGATGTACTGGCCTTGTTGTTGAAGGAGGCGCCGGAATAGGATCAGAGGAACCAGTGGTGACATGGCATCAAGGAGTCCTTCAAATTTCCGGGAGAAGACCACCTGACAGGCATTGCCATGGGCTATCTCTTCCTGTTGAATATTTTTTACTTCCTGGGCAAAACCGTGGTCGCTAATGGTGGGCTGGAAATCCTTCTTAAATGAGATATCTCCCGATTTTGTGAGGGCTTCGATATCAGATATGGAGATGGTTTGTTCATGGTCAACGGCCAGGCCAAGAATATCTTCTTCTCCCAGGACATCCATTTGGTTTTCACCGGCTGCACAGAAGGGTAGGACAAAGGCGATAGATCCTGAATGTCTAGATTGTAAGTCAGCCAGCTGATTTAGGTTTTTTAACCGATGAAGGCTTCCTCTGCGTAGGCTAATGAGCCCATCTTTTTCCAGAATGAGGGCCGGGGTGGAGATATGGTCAAGCTTCAACATTTATAATTTCCTGTGGTGGTCTCTTTTGAGTGTTTTGTTAGGGATCGTGGGTTTAGAGCCGTGGACTCAGCATGGCCAGCTGGTGGACTGGATCGGGCAAAAAGAGTAGTGTATATAGATCATGCATTTCATGGTGGCCTCAGTGTACTAGTGCAATAGAACATTGTCAAGGAAATTAATCACCTCCGTCCATATCAACCTTCATCGAGATGGCCATCCGCTTAGCGATTAATATTAGGGATTCAGCAACCTGCTCACACTTTATGTCGAGAGTTTACAACATCAATATATCTTAGGAAAAACATGCATTACCCATCAGTACTTTTAATCTATATCCTCTTGGTCGGCTCCCTCACTGCCCACGAGAAGCCTACACCATTTTTAAGCGAACAACTTCAGGAGTTTCCTAGTGTTCGTGACCTCGCTCTGGGGGTGAATGAAGCCTACTTCACGGTCCAGAGTCCCCTGGGTGAGGTCTCTGTCATCATGGTGTCTCGCAAGATTCGGAATAAGTGGCGGAAACCAAAAATCGCCTCCTTTTCCGGGAGTTATTCTGATCTGGAGCCCTTTCTTTCAGACGATGGGAAACGCCTGTATTTTGCCTCTAACCGGCCGGTTGCCGTTGATAGTACATCGGTAAAAGATTATGATTTGTGGATGGTTGAACGAGAAAGCATAAAATCTAAGTGGTCGGCTCCTATAAATTTGGGGTCTCCCGTGAATACTGAGCACAATGAGTTTTACCCCTCCTTAACCCTAAACGGGAATCTCTATTTCACCAGTGATGGACCCAATTCGAAGGGCAAGGATGATATCTATTTTAGCCTCCGAAAAGATGATGCTTTTGAGACACCCATCTCTCTTGGAGATTCAATCAATACGCCTGAGTATGAGTTCAATGCCTTCATCGCTCCAGATGAGTCCTATCTTATATTTACTGGCTATAATAGGCCTGATGGTCTTGGAAGTGGAGATCTGTATATTTCCTTCCGAGAGTCAGATAATACCTGGACCAAGGCTGCTACCCTGGGAGACAAGGTCAACTCAAAGTACATGGATTACTGTCCCCTTGTTGATACCAAGTCACAGACCCTGTATTTCACCAGTCGTCGAAGTGATGTTGAGTTTCGTCCAGGTGGCTTCACAGACACAGAAACGCTCTTGAAAGAGTTGAACAAAGCTAGCAATGGACAGAGCCGACTTTATCAAACTCATTTTAAAGTCCACAAATAGTCTCTATTGTCAGAGGCTTTTCTTGTAACGATACGGCCTTTTTGTCGTCTCAATGAAGACCAAGATAAGGCAATTGCTATAACACCAGAATTTTAAGGAAACACATGAGTTACTATTCCAGCACCATTCTATCTGACACCACATTTGAAGCAGCCCTGGAAACCGTTACCGCCGAATTGGCAAAAGAGGGTTTTGGGGTTATTAGTGAAATTGATGTTTCAGGGACACTTAAGAAAAAGATCGATGTGGATTTTAAGAAGTACACTATCCTGGGTGCCTGCAATCCAGGCTATGCCCATCACGCGCTTCAAACCGAGGACAAAATCGGGGTCTTTTTACCCTGCAATGTGGTTGTAATTGAACAATCCTCTGGCCAGATAGAGGTTGCTGCAGTGGATCCAGTGGCGTCCATGGTGACAGCTGACAATGCCGAGCTCACAGAAATGAGTCATGAAGTCCAGAAGAAATTGCAGCGCGTGATTCAAGCCCTATAGTGACACCTGATTTCTGAAGTTTTTTTAGACTAAGCCCTATAATAATTATGTGATATTAAAATAAGTATTGCGATTCAATAATATATAGATACATTCCTATGTATAAATGAGAAAATGAAATGTCATACGCCTTAAATAAATTCTTCAAAGCGATCTCGG
>JABMOS010000108.1 GCA_013203185.1 Fidelibacterota bacterium
GATTGTCTTTTTCTAGACACAAAGGGGCGATTCTTTCCCATTTCAAACTTTGTGTTAATACTGGGAACATTCAAACGCGCATATTGCTTGTCTACATAAGCACTCTCATCATCAAAACGGAACTCGATTTGGTAATAAAGATTTTCACTATAGTTGACACGGGCCGAGAGAACAGCCATATCTATACGCATGTGAGGGCTACGATTTCTGACCTTCTGATAGGTAAGGTCCTGGTTGTCAAAGCCACCTGCTCCCTCAACATCAATAAACTCTAGTTCCACTTCACCACCGAGGACAACATCCAGGCCACTGTCGGTGCTTACAGTTACACCCTGTCCAAACATGAGCAGAGGTAATAAGAGTAAAACTCCGATTAACATTTTAGTTAGATTCATCTTGTTTCCTTTATTTAGCATTTTTTTCGTCGTAACGTTCTTTTTCATTTTTCCACAATGTGAGTGGCACCAATACAGCAATCACTGCTGCTCCAATCCAGAATGCGAAGGCTGCATCAAAATTATAGCTTGTGACTCCATCGGTAACCGTCTTGCCACCATCAATGAGTAAGCCACTTATCCAATCCTGGGTTGCTGCACCGATGTAGCTAAATATTCCAATGATTCCCTTCACAGAGCCAGCAGCTTTTATTGGCAGCAGATCTACAGCCCATAGGCCACCTATGTAGACAACCATAGTGCCAAGGGCAAACTCAAAGATTCCAAAAGCAGCAATACTTATGGCTTTGTTATTAGAAGGTGCAAAGTAGATCAAAAACAAACTACCGAGCAGGATCAGGGACATGATCAGTGCAGGTCTGCTTCTACGAGAGTCAAAGAATTTGTCGGAAAACCATCCCGAAAATATTGCTCCGCCCAGACCAAACATGGTGGCTACGCCCATAACGGTACCAGCGCCGATCATATCCAGGCCTTTAACTTCCTGCAGGTAAAGTGGGCCCCAAGAGTGAATTGCATATCTCACGGTATATAGAAAAGTAGCTGCGAGACCAACCTTAACAACAATGGGACTCTTCAAGACGCTTAGCTGCATATCCTTGATGGACTTCTTTGCCTTGAGTTCAGGTAGAGGTTGTCCTTTGAATTCAGCAACATTTGGGAGACCATAGGTTTCAGGGCGATCCTTTAGGGTGAAGAACATGATACCAGACACAACCAGACAGATCAATCCGGGTACAATGAAACCCGCTTCCCACCCCCAGATTGAAACCACAGTAGCAGTTCCAATAAAGGTAAGACCCTCGCCAATATTGTGGGACGCTGCCCAGATTCCATAATAGGTTCCCCGCTCCTTTGTACTGAACCACTGGGTTACACTGACCACTGCTGGTGCTGAGCCCATTGATTGAAACCACCCATTGATTGCCCACAACACTGCGAATACAGCAAAAACCGTATTGAAGCCAAATAGAAGGTTGACAACAGCGGAGACTGCTAAACCTGTAGACATAAATTTAGCAATATTAGCTCTGTCAGCCAGGAAGCCGTTAGTCAACTTTCCAAATGCATAGGTATAAAAGAGGAGAGATCCAATAATCCCCAACTGGGTTGCATCGAGAATGCCTGCATCCATCATTGGTTTTTTAGCAACAGAAATAGTGAGACGCCCGATGTAGAATATGCCATATCCGAATACTACGGACCAAAGAACACTGGCTCGTTTCTTTTTAAATTCTGAATCCACCTCGTCCTTGGACTTGGTAACAGGCATATCTGGACCTGTGGCCCAAAAATTAAACAGTTTGTACAGTAAGTTCATCGATACTCCAGTCTTAAATACTACCAGCGTTATTTCTTCAGATTAAACAGAGTTGCAGCCTTCAATTCACCAGGAACGACCCACTCAGGATATTTGTCATTTAATTTATTAATAAACGTTGTGCATCTTTCCATGGCTACAGGATCATAGTCATGATCTTTTGTAAAGGGATGGTCAAATGAGAACTCAGGAACAGAGATTTTTCCTTCTGGTCCCTCAAGTATCCACACTGTCATATCCATTCGGCCGAATAGTCCATCGCCAAATTCTAACTTACCGGGTACAACCATCCACTCATCGGCTGATATCCCTGAAACAAGTGAAAGTGGGGTTTCAGCAGGGATGTCTATTGTCTTTAGTGCAGGATAAATTGCAGCAAAAGTACCTAGAGTCATCTCTGGCTCTACCGCAAGCTTGATTGAATTGGAAACCGTATAGCTGGTATGGGTGGATCCATTTGCGCTGGAGTAGTATACGATATCAGATTCCAGTTCAATTTCACCGTATTTTGAAACATAGCCCTCTGCCAATGTTAAATCCATTGATAAGGCAGTAACTGGATCTGGATGACGGTACTTTACAGCGAATTCATAATTAGACTGTAATTCTTCACCCTTATATTTCAGCTTTTGGCGGAGTAGAAATCTATTCTTGCGTAAATCCAAATTTTTGGTATCGAAAAAGCTAACTTCTTTATGTTTCAACTCCATGGGATGTTCCGAAGCCAAAACTGGGATTCCTTCGGCATCTGCAATCTCATTTATTATTTGCCAGTATGCTTCAAAGCCTTCACTCATATTCACAAATTTTTCTGGGCTTAATAAAAGTTTATACTCACTTGAATTCAGAAAATACTCAGATTCAACTTCAGTAGCTGGCATGGGAGCATCGGGTACAACTGGGGTAATGGGTTGATTCACCGCACAGGAAGTGATGATTGAAACCAATCCAACAATCAAAAGAGTTCTAATTTTCAGAGTCATTCTATGTTTCCTTTATTTTCTTCATGTAATGCTAGGTCATATATAATTTTAGCAATTTCACCTGTATGGAGGTTGATCTGCTTCATCATCTCCAATAGCTCAGTATGGATGGCATCAGTTTCCACAGATTCTTGACGGGCAGCGTGGAGTCTCTGAAAATGGGATTGACGGTATTGTGCCTCAAGATCCAGGTATTTTTCTTCTTTGACCATTACTTTTTTAGCACGCTGGGGATCAAACTCAGAAAATGTCTTTTCCAGACGACTGAACTGCTTGCAAACTTTCAAATTGTATTTGATGAGTTCCTTTTTGCCTTCCTCCGAAAAGTCTAACTGGAGGGCACGCTTCTTTGTCACCAGGGGCCTCAAATTGCGCTCCATGACATCACCAATGCTTTCCATTTGGCTGGAGATGGTGATCATTCCAAATACTTCAGCAATCTGAGTATCTGAAAGTTCTTCCTGACCAATTTGAAGCAGATAGCGTTTAACTTTCTTTTCAAGAAAGTCCAGCTTCCTCTCCCTCATCTCAACACCTTCCATGATGGTGAGCTGCGGGTGTACCTTATCCATCCCTGGATCATTCTCCAGAAATGGATGCAGGAATCCGTCCATCATTCTCCCTGTGATCTTAGCCATTCGAGCTATTTCCGACCTGACAAGGTCCAATGCAAGAGCAGGGGTTTCAATGGCAGAATCATCAAGGTGCCAGGTTGCAATAGTAAGATCCCTCTCATCTTCCACATCTGGGAAGATCTTGAGAATGATTTTTGCAAAGACACCTGTGAAGGGAATAAACACCAATGCCAGCCCAACATTGAATATGGTGTGGGCATTGGCAATCTGACGAGGTACCACGGCACTCAAGTTGGCCATCCCAACCTCAGTAGAAGCTGGTGAGATGGCTCGGATGATATCAGCAAACCAGGGGATCCAAAAAATAAAGAGCATGACACCAACGATCTTGAACATGACGTGAGCCAGGGCCACTCGCTTGGCCTCTCTTGATGCACCTATACTGGCCAATCCTGCCGTTATACATGTTCCAATATTGGCCCCCATAATGAGCGGAATACCTGCGTCAAGACTCAACAAACCTTGTTGGGCCAGCACTATAATAATACCAGTAAAAGCACTACTACTCTGAATCAAAGCAGTAAAAGCCGCTCCAACAAGGAGACCCAGAAGTGGGTTTTCTAAGCGTGCCAGGGTATTAATGAAGGGGTCATAGGTCCTGAGGGGGTACATGGCATCAGACATCAGCTTCATACCGTAAAAAAGAATTCCAAATCCCAGGACGGATTCACCAATATTTTTCTGGTTGTCATTACGGCCGAACATCATCAGTCCAAAACCAATTGCGATCATCAATAATGCATAATCAGTAAGTTTAAAGGCTACAAGCTGTGCGGTAATAGTTGTACCAATATCTGCACCGAGGATCACTCCCAAGCTCTGAACAAATGTCATCAACCCAGCCTGGACAAAACTTACCAGCATAACAGTGGTGGCACTACTGCTCTGGATAATCATGGTCACAAAAGCACCAACGAGAAGACCCATATAGCGGTTGTTCGTCAGGGCAGATAGAATTGACCGCATTTTATCCCCTGCTGCCTTCTTCATACCTGAACTCATTTTTTCCATTCCGTATAGAAATAGAGCAAGCCCACCCATTAGGGTCATAATGAGAACCCACCATGAAATTGAGCCATCGGCTTGAGTTGAAGCTGCAAATGCTTGAGATGAAACTAGAAAGAGAACGAGAAGTGAGCGTAATATTTTCATAGACAGAGACATTATCCGGTTTTAGTGATTTGAGTTGATATTACTTGATGGTGTCCGATTAAATCACTGGGTTTCACAACCTGCTGATCGAATACATTCTGTAAAAAAAAGAGTGAAATAAATGAGATCACTGCAGCAATAATGGGCGTTGTGACCCACCCTGAAGCGATTTTGCCAAGCACTCTATAGCGTATACCTCGCCCCCCATTCGCAAAGCCTATTCCAAGGACAGATCCAATCACAACTTGAGAGCTGGAAACTGGAACCAGGGGAATTGACGGTAAATTGTGAGCAAGAAGCCAGGTTTCAAGTCCTTTTGAAGCAAACAAGAATAAAACGATGGACTGGGACAATACTACGATGAGAGCTGATTGTGGTGTGAGTTTTACAACACCCTCCCCAACGGTCAACATGACACGTTTAGAATAAGTAAAGATACCTACTGCTATTGCCAGACCACCGAGCAGAAAGAGTTGTGAGACGCCGCTAATACTCAAGCCCATCAAATCTAAACTCTGAAATGGTGCTACGGAGACAAAGACACCCATGACATTTCCAATATTATTGGCACCCAATGAATAGGCACCAAAAGCACCGATAACGATAAGGCCAATTCTGGTATAGGCATCTAGTCTGAAAATGTGAATTTTCCAGAATTCCAATATTTTTTTGAAAAATAGGAAGAAGACAAATGAGAATGCAGCCGCAAGTATTGGACTCATAACCCAGGTAGAAGCAATTTTGGTCAGTGCTTGAATATCAGTTGTCTGACCAGCAAACATATTCCAGCCCACAATGGCTCCGACAATGGCCTGGCTCGTAGATACTGGCAAGCTGAGTTTGGTCATCCAGAATACTGTCACTGCTGCTGCAAGGGCAACCATAAAGGCGCCAGCAATCATATCCACAGCCCCAAGTTTTCCCAGGGTGTGTGTGGTGCCGGCACCTGAGACCACAGCACCGAGGACTACGAAAATACTGGCCACAATAGCTGCCGTATAAAATTTGACCATACGCGTACTTACTGCTGTACCAAAAATATTGGAGGCATCATTGGCCCCAAGGGACCACCCAAGGAAAAGACCGCTTGAGAGGAAAAGCAGGATCAGCATATTTAGATGCTTCTCTTTATGGTATATATGGCAAGTCTATCAGCCACATCTTCAGCTCTATCTGCAATAGTATCAATATGAAGTGCAAAATATCTAAGATGGATCTTCTGGCTAAGGTCGAGATCCTTGCTGGCAAAAATAGTACGTTTCAATTCTTCAGCCAGACGATCTGACTCCTTTTCCCAGTGATATACTTTATGGAGATAGTCCCGGACAGTGAGGGGTGCACGCATGAAAGCACGCATGGCTTTCACCATTTCCTCCATGGCTCTTACGGTTGAACGTGCCAGCTCGAAATACCCATCTCTGAATTCTTCTGGGATATGTGGACGCTCTATTCCCATTTCGGAAAGGGTGTCTTTGGCTCGATCGATCACATCATCGCTGGTTTCCATGAGAGCCAGGATATCACCTCTAGATTCTGGAACCAAGGTCTGGGTATACATTGCTGTTTCGATTGCCTTGCGAAGCTCATCAGCTTCATGTTCCAGTACTCGTATATTTTCAAGGTACCTAGAAAACTCTTCTTCATTGTTTTTCAGATAACTTTTCACACCACGTCGAAAAACGATTCCTGATTCAGATATTTTATCCAGGAAGGCGTCCATTTGGAGCTCTAGGCCTTTGGTCTTCTTAAAAATCATTTATTTTCCTGTAATTTTGATTGTTTGCGTGCCTGGATCAGAGGAAATGCAAAGCTGGCTGTGGCAACGACCAGCATTCCTAGGCTTAGAGGTCGGGTAAAGAACACTGTCCACCCACCCATCATGATGGCACGAATAAAATTTGTCTCTGCAATGTTACCCAGAACCATTCCCAGAATTATGGGGGCAACAGGATAGTTGTATCTGCGCAAAATCCATCCAAAAACACCAAATGCCAGGCAGGCAGCCACATCAAAGAATGAATTTCTGACGGCAAAGCTTCCAATAATAGAAACTGCGAAAATGAGTGGGAATAATACAGTTTTTGGTATGGTTGTTACTTTGATCCACAGACGGCTACCGAAGAAGCCGAGAGCGAGGAGGATAATATTTGCCAGCAGGAGACTTGCCAGGAGCCCGTATATAATCTCTGGATTGGAGATGAAAAGCTGTGGGCCAGGTGTGAGGTCATGTATCATCAAGGCACCGATGAGTACTGCAGTAGATGCACTTCCAGGTATCCCCAGTGTAAGCAGTGGAATAAGTGCGCCACCCACAGAACTGCTATTGGCGCCTTCAGCAGCGGCAACACCTTCAAGGCTTCCATGTCCAAATTCTTCAGGATGCTTGCTAACTCTTTTGGCCACATCATAAGAGATGAAAGCAGCTATGGTAGCTCCAGCCCCAGGGAAAATCCCAATGACAGTACCCATTATGGAGGAACGCATAATTGTGTTTTTTAGCTTCCAGTAGGCGCTGGCTGTTGGCCACTCTTGCTTGCCTGCCTTCACTTGCTGACTTGAGAAGTCTCCGCTTTCCAGTTGCTTGAAAATTTCACTTAGAGCAAAGAGACCAATTAGGGCAGGTATCAAAGCAAAACCATCATATAAAAATGAAATGCCAAAAGTAAAGCGACTCACGCCAGAGATGGGGTCAATACCAATTGTATTCAACAGGAGGCCAAACATTGCCGCTATGAAGGCTTTAATCCAATTTTTACCACCAAGTGATGCAACGGTAGTCAGACCAAAAATAGCCAGAGCAAAGTATTCAGCAGGATGAAATTTTAACGCAAACTTAGCTAGAGGTCCAGAAAAGAAGATTAAGATCAGTGTTCCTATGATACCTCCAACTGTGGAGGATACCAAAGAAACACCAAGGGCCAAACCTGGTTTCCCCTTTTTCGTCAAGGGATAGCCATCAAAAGCAGTAACGACGGATGAAGGTGTGCCAGGAGCATTAATGGTGACTGCTGTAATGGAGCCACCATAGTTAGCGGCAATGTAAATAGCCACGAGAAGAATTAAGGCCAATGTTGGTGACATGGCATATGTAAAGGGTACCAACAAAGCGACACCCATTGAAGGAGATAAACCGGGAGTGGCTCCAGCCACAATCCCCATGGCAACTCCAAGAGTGATAGTCAAAATAGGGACAACACCCATAACAAATGCTAAACCGTCTCCTAAATTACTTAGTAGTTCCACTGCTCATATCCTTAGAAGAGGTTTTCGAATAGCATTCCCAAAGGAAGGGGAACGTATAAAGTTTTATAAAAGATGAGATAAGAGAACAAAATCCAGATACCCGCGATGATAAAGGCATTGCGCCATTTACGATACCCAAGATAGTAAAGACTAACAAGAATGAAGGCAAATGTGCTGAGGAAATAGCCAAATACTTGCATGGCAAACAGATACACAATGAGAAATCCAATAAAGCTCAAGACGATATCAACACGAGGACCTGTCTCAGCTACCTCCTCGTTTTTCTTAAAAGTTTTATAGAGGAGCAATAAATTTAGAGGAATGAGCATAAATATCCAAAGACGAGGGACAGCGGAAGGTCCCACAGCCGAGCTGCTGGGAAAATTCATTGATTGAATGAGGAAGAGAACGCTCACGATTAAGAAGAAGCCAATCACCAACACCCTACCCAATATAGCAGAATACTTTGACTTGTGAACCATGTATGATCCTGATAACCAGATACATACGAGTATTATCGAAAGTATGTAAAAGGGTGTGCCACTGGCCATTTTTGCCATAAAACCAACAGCATCTCCTGGAAGAATATCACTCTTCTTTAAATAGTACTCAAAGACCTTTGCATCCTCTGCAACCAGTTTTGAGAATTCAGGTTCAGCGATATAAACCACATCTAACCCACCCTTTGCCCAGAACTTCTGCCAATCTGGATCAGCGGTGACTTTTTTGAATAGATCATCGTACCAGGCTATAACATCAGGTGGTGTTCCCTGCTTTAGTGCAAAACCTCGCCACATGAACTCATTTTCTAAATCTGGCATGCCAAGTTCTGTGAAGGTGGGCGCATCTGGGAATGCTTCCAGACGCTGAGGAGATGATACAGCTGCAATATGCAAATCGGGGTTTCCCAGAGCATCTCTTGGGTTGCCAACATAAGCAACCCCCTGCTCGCCCAGGAGTGCAGCCAGTGCCTTACCCCCACTCTTAAAAGGAATCCACTTGGCATCTATGCCGTATTTATCCCAGATTTTTAAGGCCGTGACATGATCAAGTCCCCCTGCGGCGGGACCTACCCAGGTTTGCTCTCCTGGGGTGGCGATTGCATCAGAGACAATATCGTTCCACTCATAAACTGCCAATTTTCGATTGGTGATGACGCATTCCGGGTCAGCCATGAGCATTGCAGTCCAATGCAGCGCATCAAGATATCCTTCTCCTCCTACCTGAACGAACTTTGCGATATTGGACTTGGTGCAAGCGTACAGGTTGTAGCCATCTGCAGGAGCTTGAATAACCTTCTTCAGAGCGACAATTCCACCAGCCCCTGGCTTGTTCTCAACTACAAAATTGACATCAGTATATTTCGCTGCAATACCGGAAAATTTTCGAGCACTGATATCTATTAGACCACCAGGACCTGTATACACCACCACTTTAATTGGCTTTTCAGGGAAGGCTGCATTAGCTGATGGGACCAATAGCAGAAATGCCAAGACCAACAGCACCAGACCAATGACTTGGAGCGTTTTTTTCACTTTCCTGGCATTGAGCATTTGTGCCATATCCTAGAGGAGATCTATTACCATTTTGTATAGGGGTTGGCGATTAAATTTGAATTATAATAGCGAGCGTCTCCAGTGACTTCCTCGCCTATCCAGTCAGGCTTTGGATATTCCTGATCCTCAGATTCGAGTTCGACTTCCGCTACAGTAAGTCCTTCGTTCTCTCCGTGAAATTCATCAATTTCCCATACGAAATCGCCCATTTTTACTTTGAAGCGATGCTTATCAATGATGGGTTGTTCACAGAGAAGGTCCAACAATTCATCGGCATCTTTGGCTGGGATCTCATATTCATATTCCAGTCTGGTAGCACCTTTGGTGATACCTTTAACTGTCATGAAACCAGCTTCATCGATAGTGCGAACACGAACAACGCGTTCCTTCTGACTATTCAGGTATCCCTGCTTGTAGTGGGTTCCCTTTGCTAATTCACGATAGGTTGTGGCAGTAACCAGGAATTTGCGCTCTATTTCTTGACCCATGATCTAGTCCTCAAATCCTACCATGCGACGCATAGCCTTGATATAGCTGATGTTTTCATATCCACTAAGACCGAGTTCTTTAACAAGTCTCGTAACCAATTCAGGATCAGCATCCTCTACAGCAGTGGTTCTGATTGCATTGCCATCAATGGTAAGGTCTGCAATTTCAACAGTTGCACCCTCAATCAAGTAGCCATAACGTTTTTTGAAAACACCAACCGCCTTTAGATCAGGATTGGTATCAACCATTTTGGAAATAAAGGCATCATATTCCCAGGTATCAGCTTCACCTACCTCAACTTCAACACCGGCAGCTTTAAATACTTCGGCGGCTTCTTCAGCTCCGATTGGAAAAGTAGCTTTCATGATTGGGAACCATTGCTCCAGATCATTTTCCGCGTTTCTTAAGACTTTGATGTCCATCAGCGTCTCTCTAACCTTGATATTCTCCCCGCTCTTTTTAGAGAGGATATACACTTCGCTACTTTCCAGGGAACGCGTGCATTCATAAGCCTTGATGTTCTCCTCAGCGACTCCAAAATCTTCCCCAAAGGTTCGCCATTCCCACCTTGGAATAATCTTGCCTAATTCAATCTTTGCCATGTCTAGTTATCCTTATTTTGATGGAACAATTTTTAATCACAGACTTCAATACAATCCAAATGGTGTGCCATAAATAGACTGGGACTATTTACTATTGTTTATATTGCATTTACATCTCAACCACATACCAATAATCAGGAAATAATCTTGTAAATCATGACCAGTTATCGTCACTTATGACGATATATCGTCATTTCATGGATAGAGAATCCAACAAATATACATTCAAAATATTAGCTTCTTGGAAGGGGTGGCACGGCTCTGCTTGTCTCATAAGTGACAAGTATTGAGTTAATCCTTTGGATCTATGAGTCCATGTTTTAACAGCTTGCTTCTTAAGGTAGTTCTGGGGATTCCTAATGCATGAGCTACTTTTTGCTGATTCCCATGATGTTTTTCCAGATTGTCGTTGATCAGCTGCAATTCATACTCATTCACCTGACTGGTAAGGGATGAACCAGCACCCTTCTGGATATGGCCTTTTCTCTGTTCGCCCAGATATGAGTCTGGGATATCATTTAAATCAATGACAGAATTCCGGCAAAATACTGACATTTGCATAATGAGATGCTCTAATTCCCGAACATTTCCTGGCCAATCCAGTTCCATTAGGTACTTGATTAGTTCGGGTGAGAGTTGCTTATCGGCATTCAGTTTTGACAGGAAGAAGTGCGCCAGTAAAGGAATATCCGACTTCCTTTCATTTAGAGCTGGAACGATAAGTCGAATCACATTTAGCCTATAATACAGATCCTCTCGGAAAGATTTCTTTTGAACCAGGGATTTCAAATCAATTTTGGTGGCTGCAATAATTCTCACATCTACGGGAATAACCTCTGTACCTCCCACTCTCTCAATCTCGCCTTCCTGAATCACCCGGAGAAGTTTGGTTTGCAAGCGCATACTGAGATCATCAATATCATCCAGGAGAATTGTACCTCCCTTGGCTCTCTCGAAACGACCAATAGATCGCTTCACCGCTCCAGTAAACGCTCCCTTCTCGTGACCAAACATTTCAGTTTCAAAAAGGGTTTCGCTCAATGCAGAGCAATTAATTTTAACATAAGGCTTCCCCTGTCGCTGACTTAATGATTGGACAGCGTTGGCAATTTTCTCCTTCCCTGTCCCACTTGCTCCCTGGATCAAGACCGTATGTTCGCTCTCGGCAACTATTTTGACCTTTTCGAAAAGATCTCTCATTATCTCTGATTGACCAATGAGGTCTGGAGAAACTCTCAATTCTGCCAGTGATGCTCTCAGGACTTCATTCTCAGAGTTCAATGCTCTCAGAGCAGATATTCGGGTGAGGTGATGAAATAGCTCATCTGGATCAAAGGGCTTGGTGAGATAGTCAAAAGCACCATTTTTAAGAGCGGCTAATGCATTCTCCACTGTGGCGAAGGCGGTCATAATCAGAACTTGTGTATCTGGTGATACCCGTTTGACTTCCTCGAGTATCTCCAGACCGTCTGCTCCAGGAAGCCTAAAGTCAGTAAGGACTACGTCCCAGACTTCGCTTTGAACGGC
Source organism: Fidelibacterota bacterium (assembly GCA_013203185.1). Lineage (GTDB taxonomy): Bacteria > Fidelibacterota > UBA8477 > UBA8477 > JABMPR01 > JABMPR01. The sequence goes on from JABMOS010000108.1 coordinate 11,964, forward strand.
CTCCAGACCAGCTTTACCGTCCTCTACGGATGTAACTGCATGGCCTGCGTGCTCTAATAACTTCTGTAGTGTTATTCGATTGATGCGTTCATCTTCGACTAGTAATATTTTTAACATGCTATTCCGTTTCCTCGTTTGGCTCCATCTCAATGGGTAGTTCAATAGTAAACTCAGCGCCACCCAGGCTGCTTTCAGCGTAACTTATTTTTCCGCCCATATCGCCTATAATCTCTCTGGACACATAGAGTCCCAATCCGGTCCCTTTTCCAACTTCCTTTGAAGTTACAAAGGGTTCAAACATTCTTGATCTTTCCTCGCTGGGAATTCCTGGTCCAGAATCACCAACAATGACTGCAACATTCTTACCCCTGATTACGGTTTCTAGTTGTATGGTGCCAACCCTGCCAATTGCATCCAGGGCATTCATGCAGATATTGAGCAAGGCCTCTTCAAATCCCGACTTATTATTATGTACATCTGGGATTGTGTCATCCAGGTACACCTGCGTGATAATTTTTTCCTTTGAAAGCCTGTGACCGACCAAATTCAACACATCTCTCACACTTCGGTTGAAATCATAGTCCTTAATAGTACCGGTTTTTTTCCGAGCGCCCTCTAGCAAGCGCGATACAATCACTTCAATTCGATCAAGACCATCTTTTAGCAACCGGATGTGATCAGCCTGATTATCTGGATCTATATTAAGCAGATGAAGACAATTCTTTAGGCCAAGAAGTGGATTGTTGATTTCGTGTGCCACTCCAGCAGCCATGCGGCCCATAGCAGCCAGCTTTTCAGTCTGGATTAAGTTATTATTGGTTTCCTCCATTGTGGAGCGAGCATGGATGAGACGTTCTTGAAGTCGCTTGAAGCGATCATTCAAGAGGCCGATTTCATCATCAGTTGCTGGCAGCTCAAGTAGTTCTGAAGTTTGAAAATCAATGGCATCAATCGCTTCAGCAGTAAATCTCAATCCACTGGTCACGTTACGACTAATTCTTAATACAATGAATAGTACGAGCACCAGGGTTAGTAGAATCATACCGATGATAAAAAGTGTCGTGCTGCGAAGTTCTTTTTTTAATGGTAGAGAATCTAGACCCAATCTTACAGCACCATGGGACAGAGTAATTAAACCAAGGGGAGCAGAAATTTCCATAACACCACCCAGTGTACTGTGTTCATAGATATGAAATTGGGGGTCTAAGGACTCAAGAGCAGAATTACTGTATACGTCTGAGTATATCTCATTGACTTGTGAGATATCTGAATGGGCAATCACCCGTCCCCCCTCACCTAGAATAATCGCGAACTTTATGCCCCCCTGGTATTCCTGTACAAAATTCTTCAGAAAGGATTGCAAGAAATCATCATTTTCTGAACCTGCCAGATAAAGTGCATCATTTATGGGAATAATGGCGGTCTGAATCATGGTTGTGGCGACGGTACGATGCTTTCCAATGATGGCTTCTTTTTGTGATGTCATAATAGCAAAGAAGAGTATCAAGAGTACAATGGCCAGGCTTAACCCTATCCTGAATACCAATTTATCATGGATACTGGAAATCAGTTTCATCGCAACTCTTGCTCAATTTCGCCCAAGAGTCGCCTGGGAAAGTTAAATAGGCTATCATGACCTGCCATGAATCCATTGGCCACCTCAGTATCCCAACCTTCAGTTGATATATCGCCTGCTTCAATTAGGGAATGGAGCCTCAATAAAGATTGCTGAACAATCCGAACTCTCGATGTATCAACATGCGCTCCTGCAACCAGAGGCACACTGGGAATCGCAGGTGATCTCGCTAAAATTCTAATTCCAGATTCGCTGTAGGATTGTGCAACCACAGATTTAACCATACCTGCATCGAAATCACCCCTCAAGACCTTTTCGGCCACAAGATCATGATAACTGAGATTCTCATAGCGAGATAAATCGGTGAGTTCGACCCCTTCCTTCTTTAGCATCCATATCCCCATCCATGAGCTAAAAGATTGCCGTGAGGCAAAGGCAAATGATTTTCCTGCTAACTCTGCCAAACTATGAATATTTGAATTCTCAGGAACGATGATATCATCAAAATTATCTATGTTGCCCTCATCATTAATGGGCATGGCGATACACATCACACCGTGGTTTTCATGGGCGTGGATGTAGGTATAATTACCCAGGGACGCGAAGTCAATAGACCCACGTGCCAACTGATTCACTGTTTCCAGATAATTCCGGCTCAGCTTCAATTTGAAATTATAGGGTGTACTCTCAGTCAGGTAATCCATTAGCGGTTGATATCCACTTACAATAGACCGTGGTGAATATCTCGATATTACCCCAAAATAAACTGTTTCAGTTTTCTCAATTTGATTTGAGTGTATCTCTGGGATAGGAGTTTCAATATCCATTATGAATATATAGGATATCCCAAAGCACACGAGGAACAATAGAACTGGCAGAAATATTTTCGGATTAATGTTTTTCATGATATTTAGAACTCAGAAAATCGTTTTACCAGCGATCGTCCTTAAAGAAATCTTCTTGATCATAGACAGCCTTCAGCATATTTGTCGCTAGTTTTCTGACATCTCCATTAATTGAAACCTCTACCTTCTTCACATCCTTTTTCTTAAGTTTTTCAAGTACGATTTTAAGATCTTCCACTTCATACTTATCTAGTTCAAACTTGAAAGTCCACGCCATAATAAAACTCCTATCTTGTCTTCTAATTTTCGTGAATATCGGCCATTGATGGTACAGTATTCCCTGTATCCAGATTCATTTGCTTAAACTTTTCCATATCCTGAAGGATAAATAGGCCGCGGGCACTGGCATATTTCTGATTGGTTTCATCAATCAATTTTGCTTTGAGGCTAATTTTAGTACCATCAACGGTTTTGATTTTTGCACAGTACAAAATTTCTTTTTCCAGAGGCAAGGGCTTGAAAAATCGAGTCGTATATTGGGCTGTCATGGCTGGATAGCCATTTACCCAGCAACAGGCTCCCATCAATTCATCAAATACAGCTGAAATAGCCCCACCATGAGTATGACCAGGAGGTCCCTGGGCCAGCTTCCCAAATTTGACCTCTGCAAACACGTCACCACTAGCCTCACTGAAATGGTATTTCAAGGAGATACGCTGGTCATTTTGCATGCCTGTAATAAAGGAAATAAATTGTTTACCAAATTCAATGGGTATGGTGTCGGCTAACTGTGGGTAGTTCAATAGGTTCGTTCTCCGAATTGTTTGCCAATAAACTAATGAGAACTTAACAGGATTGAAGCTGAATGTTTAATCAGAGGATGTTTGAACAAAAACATGATAGTTCGGGAGCCAGGGTACAAATCTCTACTTATGCTGCGCTGAATCCTTCGAGAGCACTTCGACAGGCTCAGTGTGACACCTCAGCAAGACAGTCTACTTTTGTTTCTTGAAAAGTAAAATAAGAGCCGCAGCCTAGGGTAATGGCAATACTTTTAACTTTTAACTTTTAAATTTTAACTTTTAACTTTTAATTTTTAATTTTTAAGTTTAAA
>JABMOS010000109.1 GCA_013203185.1 Fidelibacterota bacterium
CTTTTAATAAATTGGTCGCAGGTTCGATCCCTGCCGCGATCACACCTCTAAGTCCTTGTGCCTCAACGTTCTGTTGAATCACAGGGATTTTTTATTTCCAGGCTACTTTTCGTGATGTAAGCGATTTTAGCCCATATCAATGACAGCGTGGGGGTACGACGCTTCACGATTCTGAAATGAAATAATATCTGGTTTTTTGATCACACCGGCATCAAGATTCACAGCGTATCGTATGGTTTCGTTTTGTTGCCAGCTCTCATACCCGGCTAAGACATCAGGCAAATGGACGACGAGGGCTGCTGAGATTGATCGTGAGGCGCTTTCCCATAAATAACTTGGTGTATGATCCACAGCGTAATAGTCTACTGTCCCGACCTTGAACATCGGATTTTTAAAAGATGTTGGTTTGGCAAACGAGAATCCCATACCCTCGTCACAACTGATGTCTATAATCAGACAGCCTGGCTTGAGTGAGGATATTTCATCTGCGGTAACAAAATCAATAGGATGGGTTGGTTCCTGGAGGGTTCCATTCACAATGATGTCTGATTCGTTGATCAGATCAGACAATGGTTTTTCCGTGCCATCATGCTCTACTACCAGCATGCGCGCTTCCCCCTCATCGCCCTCTTTGATGCGGATATATTCACAATCAAGTACTTCTTCACGAACCCATTGGTCGGGACGTTGAATGCAAATGGTGATATCTCTAAAACCACGCGCTTTCAGGGCGTAGATAGCTCCCCTGCTTACGGCACCAAAACTAAATATGATCACTTTGCGCTGGTTACCATAGTGCCCATCGATTCCCTTCAATTGCAAAGCATGTATGACAGCACAATATCCTGCCATTTCGTTGTTTTTGTAAAATGTATGTCGGCCAATCTGTCCGTTAGCTCCCCAAACAAACATGTCCTCAAAGGCAATCAGCGTTTGCTTGCGTTCGATTGCTGCCTGAGTGTGGTGTTCTTGCTGGACACAATGCGGATAACCCCAAAGAATTCCACCTTCACGAAGTTCTTCAAAATCTGCAAGTACTGGTTTGGCGAGGATGACGTTGCCGAGCTCAGCAAGTAATTCGTGACGCGGAGCAACCCCACCTGACCGCTCAGACATTTCTGAATCGCTAATACCGAAAGGCGTTCCATAACCTTCCTCAAAAATCAACTGACTCCGAATTTCTTTGGTAAGGCGGTTTAGATGTTCCGGATGGATTGGGATACGTCGTTCATCCTCTTTTCTTGAAGTACCAATGACCCCAAATTTCAATTTCTTCAAAGCGTTTCCTGCTTTCTATACATGCTTTTCTTCTGTGATTATATCTAGCATTTTCAATGGTTTAATGTACTCGTTTTATTCCATTACGCAATTTATCATAAATTACTATCCTTAATTGCTGGGGATGCAGACCGATCCAAGTCGATCTCATTGGCATAAAATAAAAGAGGAAGGTGTGCTTATATATTTGTGGTTACGCCAGATGGGTTACTTGCTCCTGCATGGCACAAGCTGGAGGGGAAAACTCTATTCAATAATTGGATATGAGGGTATGGCGGGATGGTTGGCTAATCATTCTGAGACAAGTGGTTAGCAAGCATGATGCATTGATTTAGATGTAAGGGGAATAAATCATTTTTTCTCGGCTCATACCTGCGAGAGTCGGGTACCCTGTTTCATCTGCCTAAATATGAAGATCGTGCACAATCAAAGATGATCTCCCTTGGAATGTTGAGTGAAACCATCCTCAGGTCTTGCTACCTATTCGATTGCGTAATGAGTTGATCATATAATTTTTTTCCTGAAACATCATCTTCAATACTTACCTCAAGCTTGTCACCACCAACAAAATGAATCGTGAAGAATTTTTTCCCTTGATGGTCTGAGGGCAATTCACCAGCAATGGGTGCTGTTATGTAGGTGATGTTGCCAGGACTAATCATATAGTCAGCTCCACCAAATCTCAATTTCACTAATTTCACTTTCGTTCTCCTTATGCTGTCAATAAAAATGCTTACTAATGTAGCTTATTGGTTGAGTTTAAGTCAGTCATATAAATCTTTAATCAAGAGGTAAAGGTTTACTCTACCTGTCTGACGCCAGGCGGGGGCAATCGGGGAAGATTCAGCGATGGCGAATTAACAAGCCCCTTTATCCTTAATTTGAGGAGTTCCGTGCTCTCTCAGGTTGAGACATCTCTCATGATGATCGATTACCATGTCAATTGTCTCCTCACTCATGTGATCGACTATATGAAATTTATCAGGAATGGGCTTTGATCGATACTTTTCTAAGGGACAATCTGGAGCGGCTGAATACAGAGGGCATTCAATCATTAAGGCCTTAACCCATATCACCTTATTCTCTGGTGAAAGATTATGTAACATATTCCCCCCCCTTTTTTTGACAGCATGTCAGTACTTCAAAACCCAACTCGACAGACTGGCTATGGTCCTTGAATGAAAAGCTAAATCAGCCAGCCCCTGAAGTGAGATATTTGGTACGGTTAACGATTCCTGAGTATGCCAGTTCTAGATTTTTGGCAAGGTGCTTTTTGTTATAATTATTCAATTTATAGTGGTATTTGAGCATATCTTTTTCAAAACAATCATTAATCTCTACCCAGGTTTTGTCCCGATGGAGCCTGGCATATTGTTGCAAACCTTCTACATAATTATCAGCAGGGATATCAACATCACTCTTACGAAAATTTGGGAATGTAATTCCCCTGCTCCTCAGTCTTTCTGTAGCTGAATAAAATGAGGAAGCTGGAAATTCCAAAGCCTCAAGTGTTTTATTACCTACCCCTGTATTTAGATAATGATATAGGAATAAATTGTAGTGGAAGAGATCCTTTATTTTCACCCAATTCAAATCCTTTGAGAATGCGAAAAGATCTTCGTTGGCTGATTCCGCCACTTCTCCAGGGAAGTGCTCCTCAAGAAAGATCACATACTCATTGATGACTTTACGTCGAGCTTCATTGATTGGGATACCCCGCTTGGCTAAAGCCATGATTGAGCCAAAAGCTTGCTGATAATAGAAATAAGCCTTAGTGATATCGGTTAGTTTGCGGTGATAAATTTTCCCTAGCAGGAGACAGGCCCCTGCCAGCTCCGAGGCGATGGAGAATTGCTGGCTCACTTCCACACTGGCTTTTGCAGCTTCCAGAGCCTTATCGGCATCTCCCAGGATGTGGTGTAGCTCTGCTAACTTTGATTGAATCTTCGCTGTAAAGTGTGCATTGCTCACTTTCTTTAGTAATTCCAGGTAATATCCTCTGGCTTCGGCATTACGATTTTGATTTACCAGAAGAATTCCCCTGATGTAATCAATACTCCGGTGTAGATACTGGTAGCCATGTAGGGCCGCCATTTCATGTGCTTGGTCCAGATGCACAACGGCATCAACCATATTCTCCTGTTTTATCAGTTGCAGCGCCAATGCATGGTGGGCCTGAGATTCCATAACTGTCATCTCATATTTGTTGAAATAGGCAATACACTGCAACCACTTCTTAAGATTAAACTTCCTGTCTAAATCGGCATTTAAAACGAGATGCTGATAGGCAATCATTTGTTTCATCTTATTGGAGGAAGTAATACTCCTAGCCATCTCTAGATATCTAAATGCGGCATTTGTATCACCGATCTGGGTGAAAAGGCCGGCATATTCATAATAGAAATAAGTGAGCGCTCCTTCTTGCTGGGAGCCTTGATTGAGGACACTAATCTTCCCTGCAACCTGTTCGTAGAGCTCGAAGGCGAAGATATAGTTGCCCTCCAAAGTGGCAATTTTTGCATAGGTAATTTTTTGAAGCGCTTCAAGCATGCGATTCCGACGATCAGAAATCTTACCCTGATCTAACATCATGGTGATCTTTTCTTCGCTGAGGAATCCAATCTCTCCAAGTAAGGCATAGCATGCTGATGCGTGGAATTTTTCCACGGTATCGTCTGCTTCGCTTGTCCGGTTTAATTCATTACTTAGAAGAATCTTGCGCTGTGCCATGCTTCCTCCATCTCATCCATAAATAACTGTCTATGGCTGCCACTTGAGTTGACCATACCTGTATTATATACCTCCAATATTTGCTTTGTGGGTTCCAAAGATAATTTGTCAATCTGCACTTAACAAACTTATTACTGAATTTCAGTCATAATAAGTAAAATAGAATGTCATTTTCATAATAATATATAATATTCTTTATATTTAATAAATTATTTTAGTATCTCCGTTTATGAATAGTTGAGCGCTTGCTAGCGACGGCTTCCTCGCACAGCTTCAGGAGAGTAGTGAAAGTATAAAGTCACATTAGCATGGGGAATCATCCTTCCCTTTTTCCGCGAGCCTTTCCATTTATATTTCCAGCCATACTAATTATTTGTTTAAGATGATGAAATAAATTACGGGACCAATTATGTCAGAGAATATGCTAACCGAAATTCAGGAATTAGAAACCGTCTTCAGTACCGATGAAGGAACCGTGAAAGCTGTCGACAAAGTTTCTTTCAGCCTTGAGAAGGGTCGCACAGTTGGTGTTGTTGGCGAATCAGGTTCCGGTAAATCAGTTACTTCCCTTTCTCTCATGCGCCTCATACCCAATCCTCCTGGAAGAATTGTCGGGGGTCGGCTCATGTATCATTCCAGATCTAAGGGTCTGGTCGACCTGGCCGAGGTTCCTGAAAATGAGATGCGAGAATTCAGGGGAAATGAAATCGCCATGATTTTCCAGGAACCCATGACATCCCTGAACCCCGTGTTTACTTGTGGGAATCAGGTCATGGAAGCCCTCATCCTCCACCAGAAGATGAGTAAGGCTGAGGCCAGAGCCAGAACTCTTGAATTGTTTAAAGAGGTTGAGCTTCCCCGCCCAGAAAAAATCATAGATTCATACCCACATCAGATTTCCGGCGGTCAGAAGCAACGTGTCATGATCGCCATGGCCATGTCCTGCAACCCACAAATTCTCATTGCAGATGAGCCTACCACAGCCCTGGATGTTACTGTACAGGCTACCATCCTTGATCTCATGCGCAGACTCAGGGATAGTCATGATATGGGCATCATTTTCATCACCCATGATCTGGGTGTGATCGCCGAGATTGCAGATCATGTGGTCGTGATGTATAAGGGCAAGATTGTTGAGCAAGGATCGGTCTGGGAAATATTTTCAGACCCACAACACCCCTATACCAAAGGCCTCCTCGCCTGCCGTCCTCCCCTGGAACATCGCCTGAAGCTGCTCCCCACCATGGCTGATTTTATGTCTGAGAGTGCTGATGGTGAAATGCTAGAAATTACAAAGTCAGTTGATGAGACAATCAATGATCTGATAATTACGCCAGAGGAAACGGCAAAGCGTCATGAAAAGCTTTACGCCCAGGAGCCCATCCTTACTGTTAACAACTTGAAAACTTACTTCCCTGTCCGTGAAGGTATATTCAGTAAAGTGGTAGATCATGTCAAGGCCGTAGATGATGTGAGTTTCGATGTCTACCCTGGTGAGACTCTTGGTCTCGTGGGAGAATCAGGTTGCGGAAAAACCACCCTGGGACGTACCATTCTTCGACTCATTGAGCCAACTGCCGGTAACATTATTTTTCATGGGAAGGATATAACCAATATATCTGGAGATGAACTCCGCGCGTTCAGGAGGAGGATTCAGATCATTTTTCAGGACCCCTACTCCTCGCTTAATCCGAGAATTACCATTGGATCTGCCATCATAGAACCCATGCAAGTTCACCAACTACATGGTGATGATGAAACCAGACGACAGAAGGTGCAAGCATTGCTGGAAAGAGTCAACCTCGACCCCAGTCATTACAACCGCTATCCACATGAATTTTCCGGTGGGCAAAGACAAAGAATATGCATTGCCCGGGCCCTGGCTGTTCAACCAGAATTTGTCATTTGTGATGAATCTGTATCGGCTCTGGATGTTTCGGTTCAAGCTCAAGTGCTAAATCTGTTAAATGAACTCAGAGACGAGTTCGGTCTCACCTATATTTTCATCTCTCATGACCTTTCCGTGGTAAAATTTATGTCAGACAGAATGGTAGTTATGAATGAGGGGAAAGTGGAAGAAATGGGTGATGCCGATAGCGTCTACAAAAACCCCCAGACCGACTATACAAAGCGACTCATTGCGGCCATTCCTCGTGGAGATCTTAATGATATTAAAAAATCCTACCTATCCAGAAAAACTGAATAGATAGGATTTAGTATGTAACCCCTTCAGGCAAATGCCTGAGAGGGTAGTGTTACTTAGTCCCGGCGTTCTTAAGCTGTTTATCTACCTCTTCGATAACCTTGTCAAGGGCTTCTTTTTGAAGATCCTGAGTGGCATCATCAAGTTTTTCCATGGCTGGACTAAGCTTACCCTTAATCGCCCCCATGGGATCATCCTCAGTGACATAAATAAAAACACCATATGCCAGCACAACAAACAACAAAATCATGAACAGTTTGAACACCTTTTTCAGCAAAAATATCATCAACCCGACAACCACAATTACTGCGATTCCCATGTAGAGCTTGTTGCTCATCAGCAGATCTAATATATCCTGCATCTTATGGCTTCCTTTTATTTGAAGAGGTCATCAGATGTCCCCTTTCAGGAAACTTCTGAAGATCACACTCACATTTATGTATCGTATTCACACGATGTTAACACTGACCTATTCAATTCAAAATAAAAACTAATTCCATTGCTGTGCTCCTGGGATGATTATGCTTTCTTCAACCGCATGGGTTTGAGTTCCATATTGCACTCAGCACATCTTCCTGTGGAATCCTGGCGAACATGGCTATGAATAAGCATTGGGCATCCATAATACTCCATTTTGTCTTCAGTAGTGATTACGCCAGGAACCAGCGTCATATTGCACTCCGAGCATGTACCTGGCTCAGCACTATGAATATGCTTGTGTGATTCCATGGGACAGGTATAGTAGATCAATTTTTCACCATCAGCAGGTGCTGCAGGCTTCTCCATGGCGGCTTGATTGTGACCGTCGTGGTTTGCTGCCGGAGCCTCTTTTTGCCCACTACAACCTACAACCACTGCAGCCAGTAAAACTGTCATCCATAAATACTTCATATTTTTACCTCTTTTCGTTTACCATTTACCATTTACCATTCATCATTCACTATTTATCATTTATCATTTATCATTTATCATTTACCATCACATCATAATACAATCAATACCATCCAGCATCATATGCACCAGTAAGCCCACGGCAATCACTCTGGTCTTTCCCGGGATTAATAACAGCACATAGCCTCCAATCGCCCAAACTGAATGGAGGGGGTGGAAACCAATACTGCACCTGCCAGGATCATAGATGGGAGTTGCCAATAGATGATCCAGATCTATGGCAATGGTGGCGGACATTATCAACCAGTAGTATTTCCAATCCTTTTCTGGATTCATATACTTACTCATCCAGGGAGCAATTGCTGCTGGAACCAGAAAATGGGCCACTATGTGGAACAGACTGCGCATCAGCTAGAGAATAAACTCCCTAGAAAGCCTTTTTTTTCTGTGCTTTGCTCGGGGTGAAAGCCTGCATTTGTGATAATCTCAGCAGTTTCTTCAGTAGTAAGATCCCCAGCTACAGTAACCTGCTTTTTCGACAGTTGAATATCAATGGATTCAACCCGTTTGTCAGCCTCCAACCCTTGCCGTATACTTGCTACACAACCATTGCAATTCATATCACCTACTTTAAAAACATGTTTTTCCATATTAGGTACTCCTTTTTTTTATTTTCTCAATATGACCCTGAGATTATAATTTTCACTACTTTTTATTGTTTCTTGAGCAGACGTCGTTCTGCAAACATCACATACAAAACTGGCACCACAAATGTGTTGCTGATGGCAAAAAGCATTCCCCCAAATGAGGGGATGGCCATTGGGACCATGACATCTGCTCCCCGCCCTGTAGAGGTTAAAACGGGAATCAATGCAAGCAATGTGGTTGCTGTGGTCAGCATGGCAGGGCGAATTCTCCTGGATCCCGCCATAACAGCTGCGTCGTGTATTTCTTGCCGATTCTTTGGATCCAATTCCTTAAAAGATTGATCCAGATAGGTGGAAATAAGTACGCCGTCGTCAGTGGCAATGCCAAATAGTGCCAGGAAACCTACCCACACAGCCACACTTAAATTGATCTCATGGATTTGAAATATTTCTCTAAAATTCAGGCTGCCCAATGAAAAATTCATAAACCAGGGTTGCCCATATAGCCAGATCAAAGTAAAACCACCAGCCCAGGCTACAAATATTCCTGAGAATACAATCAATGTGGTGGTGCTACGTTTGAATTGCATATAGAGTATGAGAAAAATTGAAGCGAGAGCCAGGGGTAACACAATTCTCATCCGTTTGGTTGCTCGGACCTGATTCTCATAGGAACCTGTAAAATTATAACTGATTCCTTCGGGAACACTCAGGTATCCATCTTCAATCCTGTTTTTCAGATACTCTTGAGCTTGCTCAACCACTTCCACCTCAGCATAGCCATCCTCTTTATCAAAGAGCACATAGGAAAGCAAAAATGTATTTTCACTTTTTATGACCTGGGGACCGCGGGTATAATTTATGGTCGCCAATTGTCCCAGTGGGATTTGTGCCCCGGCGGAAGTTGGGACAAGGATGGATTCAAAACTCTCATCATCATCCCTGAATTCCCGCATGTATCTCACCCGGATGGGATAACGCTCCCGCCCTTCTATGGTGGTTCCCACATGCTTGCCCCCCACGGCAACTGCAATAACTTCCTGTACCGCTTTAACAGAGAGACCATAGCGAGCAATAGCTTTTCGATTGATATCAATCTCAAGATATGGCTTACCAACAATACGATCTGCAAATACTGCACTTGATTTGACCGATGGAACCTCCTTGAGCAATTGCTCCAATTCCAACCCAAATGCTTCCATGCTTTCTATGCCAGAGCCATGAATTACGATTCCCATAGGTGCTCGCATGCCACTCTGGAGCATAACAACACGAGCTGCAATGGGTTGTAATTTTGGTGCTGAGGTGGTGCCTGGCAGTTGTGCTACCTTAACCAATTCATCCCAGATATCCTGATTATTCCTGATATGATCACGCCATTGACGGAAGGGCTTGCCCCTGGAATCAGGAATCAGATTACCCGACTCATCTCTGGCATAATTACTATTATCACTCATGCGATATCGAAGAATATTGCCTGCTTCATCCTGCCTGTATTCAGACTTGTAGGTTATCACAGATTCAATCATGGATAATGGAGCAGGATCCAGGGGGGTCTCAGCCCGACCAATTTTCCCTACCACTTCCTCCACCTCGGGTACTGAGTATAAGGCTCTATCAAGAGTTGATAAAACATCCAGGGATTCTTCCATACCTGCATGGGGCATGGTTGTTGGCATGTATAGAAAAGAGCCTTCATCCAGATCAGGCATAAATTCCCGACCAAGACCAGGAAAGATATGCGCCATTTTTTGATAGGGTCTACTGCTCCTGAGAAAATCTGGAGACCAACCCAGCAAGGCATCAAATCCCAACCAGGCATTTAAGCCCAACAGAATGATGAGAACGGGCAGCAGAAGTGCATATTTCCGATGATGGAGCATCCAGGATAATAGTCGGGGGTATACATGGGTATATCTATGAATGGCCCAAAGAATTGAGGCTATCAGTGTAGCCACAAACAAGAAGTTAAGACTGATGTGATATTGGTGTCCCAGGGGCACCCAGGTTAGCGTGATCAAAAAGGTGACTCCCAGAACGATGAGCATATTTAGTGTTTTCGTATGATAGAGCCAACTGTAATTGCTTAACCATGGCTTCAGGAGTTGAATACCGGCAATCCCGCCCAAAACAAGTCCGAGAATGGAACTAAACGAAAAACCTACCCACACAGACACACCCAGGAGCAGGAGGACAGATATTCTTGACACCCACTGTTTGCGGATTTTAATTGAAAAAATAAAACTGGCGGCCACGGGCAGCACAAGCACGGCTAATATGACTGAAGATATCAGGGCAAATGTTTTGGTGTAGGCCAGGGGTTTAAAAAGCTTCCCTTCTGCTCCTTCCATGGTGAATACTGGCAGGAAACTGACAACAGTGGTTGAGACTGCCGTTATAATTGCCGGACCTACTTCTCTGGCTGCATCACCAATTTTCTCGAGGAGTGGTTGACTATCTTCCCTGTCATCTATTCTCTTGAGAATATTTTCTGTCATGATGATGCCCATATCCACAATCGTCCCTATGGCGATGGCAATTCCCGAGAGTGCCACGACATTAGCATCTACGTTAAACAGTTTCATCCCCACAAAGGTGATGAGCACCGCAGCAGGCATGAGCAGGCTGATTAGAATTGATGCCCGAAGATGCATGAGCAAGACCAGAATGACTATAAGGGTAATGATTAGCTCATCTCTGAGTGCATGATTTAAGGTGCCCAGGGTTTCATAAATCAGACCGGATCGATCATAAAAGGGAACAATGGTGAGCTTTGAAGTGCGACCATCATCCAGCGTCTTAGACGGCAAGCCAGGAGATATCTCTCTGATTTTTTCCTTCACGGCATTGATGGTGGCCAGCGGGTTCTCCCCATATCGCGTAACCACAACGCCACCCACAACCTCTGCCCCTTCTTTGTCCAGGGCTCCCCTTCTCAAGGCAGGACCAAAACTGACATGCGCTACATCTGCAATGGTGATGGGGGCATTATCCACCACTTTCAACACGGTGGCATCTATATCATCCAGCGTTTTAATGAATCCCAATCCGCGGATCATGTATTCAACCCGATTGATCTCAACGGTGCGCGCACCGATCTCGTTATTGGCATTTTTTACTGCAGCAAACACCTCTAACAATGAGATCCCATAGTGTCTGAGGGTCTGTGGATTTACATCAATTTGATATTCCTTGACGTAGCCACCGACTGAGGCAACTTCGGCTACACCAGCAGATGTCGATAAACCATATTTTACATAATAGTCCTGTATGGATCTGAGCTCGTGAAGATCCCAACCACCAGTAGGCATTCCTTCTTTATCTCGACCTTCCAGCGTATACCAGAAAACCTGGCCTAAAGCCGTAGCATCCGGTCCCAGACTGGGTTTCACTTCCTCAGGCAGTGTACCAGAGGGCAAGGCGTTAAGTTTCTCAAGGATACGACTCCGCGACCAGTAAAAATCAACATCTTCCTTGAAAATCACATAGATCGTAGAAAAACCGAACATTGAGAATGAACGTACTGTCTTCACTTCAGGTGTTCCCAGAAGAGCCACAGTTAGTGGATAGGTAATCTGATCCTCTATATCTTGAGGTGAACGTCCAGCCCACTCGGAAAACACGATCTGCTGGTTTTCACCAATATCCGGGATGGCATCTACTGGAACTGGTGATCTTTCGATACCAGGTATTTCCCAATCAAAAGGAGCTGAGAGTACTCCCCATAATAAAATTGCAACAAGCACCACCAGAGTGATGAGTCGGTTTTCCAGCGGTATGCCAATTAAACGATCCAGCATACTATCCTTACGATCACTCATGGGACATCCTCACCGGTGCATAAGTTTGTTTAACTTCTCCACAACTGAGCATAGCGGCACCAAAATATGGATTCTTGACTTGCTTATCAGTCTGAAGCCATGAGGCTCCCTTGTTGTCAAAAGCCATGGGACAATACACTTCATAGAGCATGTTTTGATTGCTATGGCCAAACGCATTCTGCAATTCAAGTACAAATTCTGAGAGATGCTCAAAGGATGCCCGGATGCTTACCATGGTCACAGATCCAGTTTCTGCACTGATTTCATCGGTAAGAGTGCTTCTTAGGCTGGCCCAGAGTTCAGGGATTCGTTTTCCATCTGCCCCCATCGTATTTATCTGTGTTCGCAGCTTATTTAGTGCTGACCTGGAGCCTTCCAGGTCGTCACCGGCAAGGGTGCTCTGGAGTGTCAGGTATTCCTGATAGATGGATTCAAGGGACATTTGAAACTCATGCGATACTGCCACTTTGTCCTCGGATTCAGGGGCACTCATCATACTCTGCTTGCCGGCAATCTGCATGGCACTATCAATTTTGAAGTTGCCATGAGTAACGACACGCTCACCCTCTTCAAGCCCACTAATAATGATGTATTCATCTCTAACATGGGGACCCAGTATAATTTCTCGCAATTCATAGGTCGATCCTTCGTCAGATTCAAGCTCAACATAGACCAGAGCTCGTTTACCCGTTTTAAGTACAGCTGATGCGGGGATGAGTATTGCCTCTGTCGTCTGGGTTTCATCTGAATTGCCTGGACTCACTTTAATGAGATTCATCCCACAAATAGGGCAGTCCCCACGATGATCTTGCATGACCTCAGGATGCATGGGACAGACCCATTTTCCTGATAAATCCGGGGCTAAAACGTGACCTGCACCGTTCAATGTTACTGAGATAGTTGCTTCAGCCAGCATTCCGGGTTTTAGCAGGCCCTGGGGATTATCCAGAACCGCTCTAACGGTCACGCTGCGTGTTAAGGGATCAACCAGGGGGTCAATGTAGGATATATGGCCTGAATATGAATGACCTGGTAAACCGGCCACTTTAAATGTCAGTTCCTGTCCGTAGGCCAACCACATCAGATCTTTCTCATAAGCATCCAGGATGAGCCATACTTTTGACAAATCGGCAATGGTATATATCTGTTCACCAGTCTTGACATACTTGCCTTCCACTGCATTTTTGTGGGTGACAATTCCGGTTATGGGACTATTTATCTGGATAGTTGAATTTGCTGAACCTCTTTTAATAATGGCATTAATCTGGACGTCACTCAGTCCCAGCAGTTTTGTTTTTTCCTGTACGGCTTGAAAAGCAGATTTCCCTGCGAGACCATTGGTGCTGGAAGCATCACCTGACACTCGTCCATGCGCCAATAAAAGTTCCTTCTGAGCAGAGTAAAGCTCTGGACTGTATATCTCGAAGAGATGATCACCTGCATTGACTTGAATACCCGTATAGTCAACAAATAGTCGTTCAAGACGACCCGGGAACCAGGCTGAGATAGCCTTAACTCTGGTTTCATCATAACTGATTTTCCCTGACAATCGAATCCGACTGCTGGCTTTCCCTCTCCGAACGGAAGTTGTTGAAATCTTTGCCAATTTTACTGCTGTTTCTGAAAGTGAATATTGACCAGGGTTATCAGCACTGGATGTCGCCTCCAATGGAATCAAATCCATAAAACAAATGGGGCATTGTCCGGGTTCATCTAGTTTCACCTGGGGATGCATGGAGCAGGTCCAGATCGTTTTTTGAGAATGGTCTTCGTGGGTCAAACTATTTCCTGGGCTTCCTGTTGAAAACAGGAAACTCCCCAACATGACTCCCAGGATCAGTATTAAAATGGCTTTTACCCATGTGTTTGAAGTGATGGGTTTAATTATATTCAGATATTTGGTTACGAATTCATTCATTTTAGTTGCCTTTCAAATAGCTGAGATCAGCTAGATGTAATTGTGCAGAGTATTGAACATTTGATAGAGCCAGTTCTAAATCCAGGACGTGTTGACGAGCCATGGTGTAGGAGAACACATCTGAACTCTGCCCGATATATTCCTGCTGCATAACCTTTTCAATCTCCCTTGCTTTGGGTATCAACTGCTCCTCGTACAATTGGATCAATCTCAATTCATCATCAAGCATGGATCTTGAAATCTCATATTCCCGGGCCAGTTTCGAAATTTCGGCACTCAATAATGCGTGAGCCTTTATTTCTCGCCACTCAGAGGCCTTCACTTCAGCTCTTTTTGATTTCCAATTCCAGAGAGGCAGAGCAATACCAGCACTCACAATGAGGGGATCTTTTCCACTCCCAGGGATTTCCAAGCCATCAGTCATTCTCTTATCAGTGAGTATATAGTCTAATCCAATTTTTAAATCTGGAACATAGGAGGCCCTGGCACTTGCTCTCCTCGCTTGAGCTTCCTGAACCATTGCATCAAGACCTTGAAGCCGGGGATGATCCTTTGAAACCGATCCTGGAGAGATATCATTTACAAATATGCTTGATTGAAGTGGAAGAAAATTGTCAGGAACTGGACCGCCTAGTTCAAGGATTGACCCCAACTTAACGCTGAGCCGGTGAAACTGGCTTTCTACATCATGAAGATCATTTCCAAGTTGAAGGGCTTGGATCTGAACCTCCATGAGCTTCTTATGAGAGATTGAGGCACCCTGGTACTGAATCTTGAGGATTTCCTCCAAATCTCTTGAAAGGGCTAATTTGGCCTCAACAATGGAACTCATAGACTGGAGATGAGCTGCTTCGGCCCAGAGATAGTTCAATTCTCGAATGAGGGAAATTCTCTCAGCCTCAAGTGCCCTATATCTCTCAATCGATTGGTAACCCCCGATTTCACGAGCTGCGCGAATTTTTGAGAACCAGGGAATGGTTTGCCCCAGGGATATCTTTGCAGTTTGGGGACCTTGAGCTGTCTCCACTGGTTCAATAAAATAGCCAACACCAAGCGAGGGATCTGGTAAACGTGATATTGTATTCACAGCTTCCTGATTGGTTCTCCATGCTGCGTATTGAGCCCGAAATCCAGAATTTCTTGATAGGGATAGCTCAATGAGCTCATCCAGACTGCTCACATGTGCAGGAATATCCATTGGACGCTGCTCCAACTGGTTCATCCAGCTTTCTACTTCAGGATTAAATATATTTTCTGAACTCAACAGCGGTGAGCATAGGAGGAGCTGAAGGGAAACTATGATTCCCCAGCCTTTGCCCAATAAAACTTTATTTTTTCTATACACAACACTATCTCCAAAACAGGATTTATGACAACATATACAGCAAGCCAGTTGGCCTGATGTTTCATCCTAGCTTTTTGAATGGTCTAAATGAGAAGCGGCGTGTGGTCTGGTGGAGGAGCTTCCAGGAAATGATCAAGATGTGTGGAGGTGAAACGGAATTGCTCTAAAATAATCTCACTATGGAGTTGCGGAGCTGAGGCGATATCCAGATCAATGTTGGAATCCACTTTTATCAGCGGTGCTGAAATCAAGGGTATGAAAAGCGTCACATTGCATGAGGTCATGGCCATATCACATCCTGTATCAACCTGAGTCTCACAACAGCTTACGGCCTCTATACAACAGGCAGCCTGGCAATTGCTATGGGTTGGTATAAAAGGGACTGCTTGCATCATTCCAATAAGAATGAGTGTAAAAAGGGCGGTGTATTTCCAGGTCTTCTTCACAGGTTGTTAATATGACTCAAGTTAGATTAGTTCCAAATTATTTATTAAAGGCAAATATTGGGAGTAACACTTCTCAGAATAATAGCCAATCATAGACATTTGACCCAGATTCGCTGCCACCGCCACCTATCCACTCGCTGCCCATAGCCTGGACAGGTCGAAAATCTCCTATGCCTGCACCGCCATGATCATCTTGACAGCCCACGGCAATTTGAAAAGCTGCTGTTTCAAGTAGCTCAGGAAACAAGTCCTTGGGCAAAGTGAAAGTGATGCGTTCGGTTTCAGCATCACCAATTGCGCCAGAGGTAGTTCTGGGCATATACTCTGCCTGGGGTTCATGATGATCATCTACAATCAACACGCCGCCGGCGATATACATGATTTGATCAGCTTTGAAATCCTCCTGAAAGTTGGATTGAGAATTCTTCCCAACTTCCTTTGTGCCAGTTGCCCCATCATAGCTGATTCCGATGGCACAATATGTCAATTGGTAGCCATATTCCGGGTGCCAACCAGGGTCTACCAAATTCGAGAATGTTAACTCAAACTCATAATGATCACTCCCCTGTCTCACTTCAAAGGCAAGTATGTCAGCCAGGCCATTTTCAAATTGGGGATTAGAGGGATAGGTATATCTAGATTTTAGACCACGATCATCCCCCTGTGCATCTGAAACCTTAACTATTGATTTTGCTTCGCTGCCGAAACTACTCAAATCGTTTTCGCTGAGGAGTCGATGCTTTGGGCCCCTCAATACTGGCACATCCCTCGTTGTATCCAACTCGCAAAAAGCCAGGCTGTTCGGTGAAGTAAGTACATCTTCGCGGGTCACTATATACTCTCCAAGATCGCCTGGGACTGTCCACTGGCCCATTTGCTTTTCATATCGGAGGTGCAGATTTGACCCCTTCCAGTTCAAATCGAGGTGAGTGACTTCCACATCAACAAATAATTCAAATGATAGTTTCAATGCTTCCTGGGATGATCGAGAAATGTTTATGTCAAATTGCGATTCAGAATCAAGATATTCAATCTCCCACAGATCCGTTCCCATGGGATGCTTAAATCTCACTTCGGTCAAGTCATCCAGAAGTCTAGGCGCAATAGTCACATGAGATTCGGATAAATCTGGTTGAACACCAAGGATATCTTGATAGAAACTGCGGAGATACTCCGCCAGACTCCAGGCTTGACTAAAAGTACCTGAGAGATGCAGGTCACCATCCCTGGGCCAGGCATCTGTAAGCTCAGCAATGGTACCTACAGCTCCGCGCTCAATAATATGCTGTGTGAGATTGTTAAACAAGGCTTCAGCATAATGATACTGATGAAATTGTATTGATGGTGTAATGGTGGCGGCTGAATTCCAGGTCCAGACAATACCATTGTGATACGCAGCATCCTGGACATACAAGCCTGGTAGATGATGAAATGGATGGAAATTTGGATCATCCTGAGCCAGCGATAGGACCCCATTTCTGGTAATAAGTTGTGGTGCTAGAGTCTTGAATGTGGACCAATCGCAGGTTTCCTGAAACAATGGGGGGACAAGGAAAACATTGGGACGTATTTGTGGATCCTGTGAATTATCAGCGTTGAGATGATCAACCAGATAGTTGGTATCAGCAGATCTGAATTTTTCAAGTGATGCATTACAACTGGCCAGCGTCTTCTGTATCTGATCCACAAGTTCAATATCCCCATATTTCTGGGCCAGACGTTTGGTAATTTCTAATTGATCACGCCAGATAAATTGAATATCAATGGCTCGATCTCCCCTGGGACTCCAGGGACCATCAGGACCCCTTGCATCCATCCATGTATCGGCATCAGCATGGCGCAAGAGACCATCTGCATCAACCCAATTCATCAATGAGCCTTCCGTTGCACGTTGTATAGCTGGCCACATTTTATCCAGAAATTTCCCATCGTTGCTGTATCGATAATAGTCCCAAACTGACCGAACAAACCAGGGTGTGCCATCTGTCGTATTATAAATGATATTGTCAGGTTGAGCACGATTGGGAACTCGGCCGAAGTTTGAGTCAAATTCATCCTTGTTTTGAAGCTCAGCAAATGACAGCAGGATCTTTCTGGCATCTTCAAATTGACCACTTACCAGCACGGCCCCAGTGAAGGAAATAAATGCATCTCGTCCCCAGTAGTCATCAAACCAGGGAAGCCCGGCATAGATACCCTTGCCCACTTGTTTCATGACAAGACCATCCAGAGAATGATGGGCCCAGAAAATGGCTTTCTCAAGTTCAGGTAAATTCGACTGCATGGTAGTAACTGCGGCGCGCTTATCAATTCGTTCCTGTCTCATACTGCGAGCATGCTCCATCCAGCCCGGCTCTATCTCCATCTCTTCATCATCCTCACTCAGGGAAATAGCAATAGCCAGTCGATGAGAGGCTACGTATTCAGCCCTGGGGGTCAAGAAGGCCGTAAACAACTGTACGTCAGGGACTTCTGCTGGGAGCCAGGTCATGGGTTGCGAGAACCATATTTTTAAATGGGGGTAACTGGAGGGCATGTCTAGCATGCGATTCAGAACCACGCTCATTGTCTGCTCAGAAGTACTAATTGTAAAATCTTTAGCTTGATTTCCACCAAGAATAGCCGGTTGAATCTGCCAATGTGTAGCTTCCTCAGCCTCAAGTTCTACAAGTAGCATTCTCTTCTCGTCCAGGAGCGTCCAGGTCTCACGGATGCCCATTTTGGGATAATTGCGTATAAGTGAGGTCGGGGTAATTGTTACCAAAGCTGCTTCTCTTGGCAATAGCTCCCCATCTATGGCAATATACAGATCTTCAAAATACCCACGCTTTGATGCAGTAAGTCCGTGCCAGGGAGAATTATTATAGCCCCCTGCCCTGGTAACCCAATGTGCATCCTGCTTATCGGTATAAGCAATCTCTCTAGTGCTACCAGTCTGGAGTTCGAAATTATGCGAACTTAGGTCTGGAGAACTGTCTGAAACACAGGACGCGACTAGCAGTATGATTAAGCTCGCCATTATTGCACGAGAAGTTTTGATCGCTGCTATTCCCATGAGAGATCTATTTTAGATAAATCATTTTTATTACGTCTGAGGCATTTCCTACTTTGATCTGAGCCAGGTATAGACCTGTTTCCACTAACGAACCATTTGCAGAGAAACCATCCCAGATAATCTCATGGTAGCCAGCATTTTGGGCACTTGAAACCAGGTTGATGACAAGACGACCATTGATATCATAGATATTCAGCTCGGCCTCACCTGGATTATCCAGAAAATAGCGAATGGATGTGCTGGGATTGAATGGATTTGGATAATTCTGGAAAAGTCTGAACCCCTCAGCCTTTACGACCTCAGTATCATCTACCGATACAAGGGCTGGTAAAGGTGGAATCTCCACCATCTCCATGCGATCGGAAATAGTTATGATTGCAGTTCCATACGGCGCTATGGAGATTGTAAAATTTTGCAGTTCTAAACCCGTTAACTCTACACTTATCCCAGTATAGTGGCTGTTCACCCAATAAGTAGAATCAAGGCTAAATCCATTTGTAAACTTTAAATTTGCAGCAGCAAGGTCGAGTGTTCCGTTCTGAGGTTCAGAAGAAAAATTAACCACGGTAAGGCCATTTGAATTGGTAAAGGGCCTTAGAAATGAATAGAGTGTCCCAGAACCGGTTTCAACACGATCAAAATCCGATTCATCAGAAGCATTCACATTGCCATCGCCATTGGTATCTCGCTTATGTTGCCAGAAAGCTGGAAATTGTGCTCGAATCTGTGCCAATTTCTGATAGTGTGGTGTTAACAAATCACGACCCTCAAAAGCCCAGTCAATGATACCTCGTCGACGATCATTAAGATCTGGTTCACCTGGAGCTCCCATACCCCTGCCCCAGCCAACTTCCTGACCATTCAAAATCATGGGGATACCAGGTGCAGTTAAGATCACAGATGCCATAGGCATTGTTTTAACAAATGAATTGTACTTATAGCTAATCCTGTCTTCATCCTGAGACTCTAAAAACCGCATGTAATAGGAATTTTCACCAGGATAGAATCCCCCGTTATCCAACTCATTGTGAAGTGTGTTTACGCTTGATGTGCTAAACCCAAAACTTCGAATAGCATTGAAATAGGTTTTAAAATCATAGCTGGCATCCAGACCGCCACCTTGATCCGCATAAAGAGTCTCTGTCCCTGCACCAGTACCATCATCTTCACCCAACAGAAGGATGTCCGGTTTGATGTGTTTCAAAGCTGTACGTACGGGGACACCCATATTTGCTTCACCATACTTGCGGTGAGGCCCCCAATAGACATCATATCGATAGCCATCGATGCCAAATTCTTCCATCCAGTATTCATAAACACCTGTCATATAACGACGGGCATCCAGGTCACGCCAATCCCAATTGAGCAACACATCACTGAAGGCACAATAATAATAGATCCCGGCTGGGGTGTAGCAGTCACCAAGCCCATTGGTGTTGTGTGATATAAACTCAGTCTGATAATAATTCCAATACTGTGAGGCATCCCCATATTCTGCGGCTTCTTGAGCAAAGGCATGGACATTACCGCTATGATTGGGAGTCACATCCTGAATCACTTTTAAGCCCAAATCATGGGCAGCAGCCACAAAATCTTTGTAGTCCTGATCTGTACCATATGATGATTCGACATGCATAAAATCTTCAATATAGTAGCCAATGTTAATCTGATTATCCACGTCGCCAGGGATTTCCATGACAGGGAGTACCCATATTGTATTGAACCCCATGGCAGCAATGTAGTCCAGGTTGGGTATGGCTGATGCAATGGTACCATCAGGAGTAAAAGCTTTGAAAAAGAGCGTATAGATACGGCTATTTTTGACCCACTGGGGATTGTCGTTTAAATGGCCAATATCCACTGATTCATCTTGTTCAACAAAGAAATAGCCCTGTGTTGAATCCTGCTCTCCGTCCTCATCCTCAACAACTAAGTTGACAAAATATTCACCTGGTGTCGAAGGTTTGGGGACATTTTCCTGGTTTGAGGTGGAGCCCGAAATTCCCAAACTTTGTGGATTCCGAGAATCCTCAGTCCAAAGAAAGCTAATACTTCCACCATCGGGGTCTTGACTCCCATCGCTACTAAGAATCAGAATGCTGCCAGCATCCACTATGGTGACTTTGGCTGTGGGTTGGTGTTCTACCTTTTTCTCAATCAGTAAATTACCAGAATTTTCCATTGTGCCGTCGATGAGTGCCTGAATTTGGAAAATGTTTTCACCCTCAGCTAGGGTAATTGTTGTATCCAGGATACCATCCACAACACTTACGCTCCAAAAGTCCCAATTACTGGTTAAGGTTGCGGAATTCACATCTTCGTTCAGGCCACCGTCAGCTGCAAAAAAAGCTGCTCGAATACGCCAACTATTTTTCCAGGTCTGGGCAGGCAGGGTGATGAATTGGATGATATCAGCCTGGACTGTAAAACTGGTTGTTTCAGTGTATGAATCTCCGTTTAAAGTTGCAGCGGTTAGACTCACTAGTTGGTCTCCGTCCCCCAATGGGGTCGGTACAACAAAGCTGAACTCGTGTGTCTCAGGGTCATATCCTGAACCAATATTTTCATATGTCACACCGCCTACAGTCAATTGTATTGAGGATGTATCGATCTCTGTCGTGGTGGATGGGAAAAGAAAGGCTGT
Source organism: Fidelibacterota bacterium (assembly GCA_013203185.1). GTDB lineage: Bacteria > Fidelibacterota > UBA8477 > UBA8477 > JABMPR01 > JABMPR01. The sequence continues at coordinate 20,979 of JABMOS010000109.1, forward strand.
GATCTCCGGATACCTTGAATGGACTGGTCCAACACCTATGGTTGAATTTGGTAATAGCAGATGAATGGTGGGGTCGTTGACTGGTAGATATGAATTATTATTATCCGAGGGGTTTTGCCTTGGATTTAAAGGGTCTGGAAACCAATTCCCGTCATGAAACTTGTATTGATAGGCACCGGGTATGCTGTGTGGGCCAGGCAATGGGTCCGGTCCACCAACTCGTAGGCGAATGGTTTTAAACCAAACATCGACTGCACTATCATAATACATCTGCGAAATGGGACCAGTTGGATTCCAGCCATTGAATTCACCGGGAATATTGACATTAGTAGGGCTATTTTGCGGACGATAGTAAAAAGTGACATCAACGCTATCCTGGGCCAGTCCAGAAAATGCAAATAGAGCACTCATTAATATTATGGTAAATTTTTTCATTTAATCACCCCAAACTGCTTTGGTAGTAGTGACAAACTGCTGTCTGGATTCTCCACAATACCACCATAAATAATGTTGTCCATACCACTTGCTGAGAATTTAAAAGTATCAGCTGAAAAATTGAAGAAATTGAGCAATTCCCCGTGCTTATAGGCCAGAACTTTCTTGTCATTGTTGGCAATAATGAATTTGAAAGGTGAAGAAGACTTGAGATGCTCTTTTCTGATAGCAAGCACGTCTGACATGACCTGAAATATCTTCGTGTCCCCATTTTTCCATTTCAGTGGCTTTTTCTCAAACAGAGCAGGGACATATTCACCTGTGGTACCAATTTCCTGACCGGCGTAAATAAGTGGGTTACCATCCATGAGAGCGATGAATGCCCACGCAGTGAGATTAAGGTCCCGGTCTGGGATGAGTGTTGCAGATCTGGTTTTATCATGATTCTCGCTAAAACGCATTCTCAGCGATCCCTGTGGATATTGGAATTCCTCCAATTCATAGGAGCGTTTGATCTCAGACGGATCTGCGTTACCCTGAGAAAGCTGAATAACCCCCTCCCACATATTCCAGGAGTAGGTCATATCGTGGCCATTAAGATGAAGCTCTGGGGCGGCACCCTCTGCCAGAAAAAAGACGTCAGGTTTGACCTGCTGACAGGCAGCTTTAGCATTGGCCCAAAAATCATTGGGTACCAATTCTGCAACATCAAAACGAAATCCGTCAATGTCAGTTTCAGTAATCCACCACTGCAGCATTTCAATAAGATAGTTTCTCAACTCAGGATTGTCATAGTTGAGGTCAGCTACATCATGCCAGTCAGCGTTGGGTGGGATGATCTTGCCAGTTGCATCCTGTGTATACCAATCGGGATGTTCATCCATCAGTTCATTGTCCCAGGCAGTGTGATTGAGGACAAAATCCAGGATAATATGCATCCCTCTCGCATGTACTTCATCTACAAGCTGCTTAAAATCTTCCATGGATCCCATGTCGGGATTGACTGCGTAGTAATCTTTGACCGAGTATGGGCTACCTACAGTACCTTTCCTATTTTCCAATCCAATAGGATGAACAGGCATGAGCCAAAGCAAGTCTATTCCCAGGGTTTTGATGCGATCCAGGTCTTTGATCAATCCCTGAAAGGTGCCCTCACGAGACTGTTGACGGACAAACACTTCGTAGATCGTTGCATTTTTCACCCATTCCGGGGACTCAGGGGCTTTATGTTTACTTGCTTCATTTCGCAAGAGGTCGACCTCATCAATATAGGGTTCTAAATAAACAGCACCTGGGATTCCACCTGGACCGGCAATATCTTCAATCCGAAGCACCAACTGGTGAACTTTTCCATCGGCTAATTTATCACCAATATCGAAGAAGAATTTAATATTATAACCCATTTGCTTGCCAAATAATCGACCATCCAACCACACGACAGCATTGTCATCTATTGAATCAAAGACCAGGGCCAGGTTATATCCTGCAGGGATATTTTTAGCCTGTATTTGGGTAGCATACCAGGCAAAGCCATCGTAATTCTCATCTGCCCAGACTCCAGGCACAGCAGTCTCTTCCCATTGGGAGCGGTCATGGTCATTATCAAACCAACCCTCTCGAAGACCTACACGGCTTGAATCGTACTTCAGAACCCAAGGGGACTCCAATAATTGTGCCTCAGGGGTGAGTGTTTCACAGCCAGACAAGAGCAGAGTGGCAAGAGCAAGCGAAAGAATAAAACGTAAGTTTTTCATGGAATTTCCCATTAGGTAGTATAGCTAGCCTTTGACTGATCCCAGAGTGAGACCGCCAATTAAATATTTTGTAAGAAAAAGGAAGAGAGCGATAGCCGGCAAAGAGACAATCATGGCCCCTGCAGCATAGAGACCCCATTCCGTGGTCATATTTGCCTGAAAGGATTTGAGGCCAATTGGCAGAGTGAACATTTCTTTGTACCAGAGTACCTGCGCTGCTACGATGTATTCCGTCCAGGCAGACATAAACGAAAACAAGGCCGTAATGACCAGGGCAGGTGATGCCAAAGGTAGAATGATTTTATAGAATGCCATAAATCTGCTGGCTCCATCAATCCGGGCAGCCTCTTCCAGGGAATATGGTATAGTATCGTAATAACCCTTCATTGACCACACACAGAATGGCAGGGCCGTTGAAGAGTAAATGACAATTAAACCGAGATAGGTATTTATCAAATGGAGACTTGAAAGCATGATAAACAGAGGTAGCAGAAGCATGGTGGCAGGAAACATTTGTGTAACCAGCAAACTGAACAGACTTGCCTCACGACCGGGAAAACGAAAACGAGACAAAGCATACCCTGCTGTGGAAGCCAGCGTTACTCCAGTGAGCATCACTGTGGCAGTTACTAAAATGGAGTTCCAGATCCAGGTGCCAAAGGGATGATCAGTAAAAAGAGTGACATAATTATCAAATGTCCAATCCTCAGGGATGATGGATAAACTTTCAGTCAACAGATTGTCACCAGGGCGGATGGAAATTGTGATGACTCTGAGAATGGGGTAAATGGACCAAGCTACTGCCATGAGTAACGCGGCGTATATCATGAAATACTGGAGGTATGATGTTTTTTTCATATCTCTGCTCTACTTAGCCCCTATGATCATTTTTATTTTGTCTCATTTTCCCATTCGTTTCATTCGTCAATTTCGTTGTTAATTTCTCCCAATTCATAATTCATAATTCATAATTCATAATTCATAATTCAATATGCCGTCTCAGTGGCTTTGTTCTTTTGCATGAATTTCACTGAGAACAGGGCCAGCATGAGGAATATCATAAAGCTGAATGCCGCGGCATAACCATAGCGATACAGGTTAAACGCAGCCCGGTAGACAAAACTTACCAGGATATGTGTCTGATCACCAGGTTGACCACCGTTTGAGACCAGCCAGACCACATTGATATTATTGAATGTCCAAACGATTCCCAGGGTAATGGCAGGAATCATAACAGGCTTCAATAGGGGTAGTGTGATTTTCCTGAACTGCTGCCAGGCAGTTGCGCCATCAATGGAAGCAGCTTCATAGAGCTCCTGTGGTATGGATTGCAGGCCACCCAGGGCAATGATCATCATAAATGGGATACCCAGCCATACATTGGTTATGATGGTGGCAATAAAGGCATTGGTGGGATCGATGAGCCATGATATTGGTTCAATCCCAAAAAATTTATTCAAGATGATATTTACAGCACCATAGTCGATATTAAACATCCCCCGCCAGGTAAGTGCAGTGATATAACTGGGAACCGCCCAGGGCAGAATTAAGAGAACACGAATGAGCCCCTTACCGGGCAATGGTCTGTTAAGCAACAGGGCCAGCATGACTCCAAAAATGACATGCAGAACAACATTCACCACGGTCCAGATAACTGTCCTTAAAAAGAAATGGTAGAACTGAGAATCGGTCAGGACCTTTCCATATTGGGCGAGACCAATAATTTGCCAATCATTGACGGTGGTCAAACCCATATTTGAAAAGGATATCACCAGATTGTAGAAAAAGGGATAGACCACCACACCAAAGATAAAAAGGGCTGCTGGAACCACCATGAGAACACCAAAGCGGGATTCCTGAACCTGCACGCCTGGAATACCCCTAACGAGAGGAAGAATAAAGGCCACAACCAATTTAAAGAGTGCCCAAATAACTAAAATGAGACCTCCGAGATAAACCAGAATAGCGCTGATATTAACAGCGTCCCTGTCAATATCTTGACCTTCAAATAGCTCGGCCACCTTTTGTTCAGCCAATTCTTGTTGATAGGCTGCGCCTTCTTCAGGTGTCATGCTACCACCCAACACATTTTGATAGGCAGGACGCATGGCATCCCAGATCGCTCTCATCTGAGGTGATATTGGCATGGCTCTACCCCGACTTACTTGTTCAATGGAAGTCATGATCACAGGATCTGTAGCAATCTGAGGTCGTTCCCGAACTTCCAGGCGGGTGGGAATAGTGGCCAACCTGCTAGCATATTGAAACTGGGCGTCTGCTCCGGTCAGGAACTTCATGAGTTCCACAACTTGTTTTTCCCGTTCACCGTTCAAATAGGGATTCATATAATATCCTTTGGTGGCAATCATGGGAGCAGGGTATAATCCGGTCTCATCATTGATGGGTAAAACTGCCAAGCCAAAATCCACATCTGGTGAATCCATATATTTGGCCCAGGACCAGGCGCCGTTGATGAGCATTCCAGCTGCACCAGTATTAAACCTTGAGTCAGCGATATCATAATCGCATTCTATGGGAATGATGCCGTGGACGTCTCTCATATCCCTGACAAATTTGAAGGCATTCACAGCCGCCTCATTATTCAGTGTAGGATTTTGATCCTCATCCATGACCCAACCACCATAAGACGCGTAAAAGGGCATAAAAAAGAAGGGCTCGGTGAAATTCCAAACCAATCCGTACTGGTCAATCACACCATCGCCATCTTTATCCATGGTCAGCTTTTTGCCGAACTCAATCATTTCCTGCAAGCTCTCAGGTGGACGATTCAGACCTACTTCAGCAAATAGTCGTTTGTTATAAACCAGGGCAAGGTGATTCCCAAGTTCATCGCCAATCTGATAGAGGTGACCCTGATACCAGGTAAGACCCTTGGGATCAAAGGCAGACAATTCATCCTCTGTGAAAAACTGTTCCAGTGGTTTGACAATTTTCATTTCCACCAGTGCACCAGTAAAATCGCTGGGCCCATATAATAGATCTGGTCCACCCTCGGTAAAACCCGTAGCGGACATATAAGCCATACGGACTTCTTCATTCTCCTTATAGAGCAAGTGGACACTAATATCTGGATGCAGACTTTCGTATTCAGCCACAAGATCATTAAGGACGGCCCGACTCGGTGCTGGCATGGGGTGCCATAGATGTAGAGTGGTTTTCTCAGCTCCCAGGAGGGATCCAAGCAGAAGCACGCTGGGCAAGGATTTGAAGAGGATGACCAGGCACCGCTTAACGTGCTGACTGAGATGTAATGAAATATGCCCTGTCACTCTAATGCTCCTCCCGACTCAAAGGCGTGTTGTTAATATCTATCATCTATACCGCTGGTTTCCATGGGCCAAAAATAAGTGAGTGCATCATCAAGATGGGCGCGCCAGGCACCCCATGAATGGCCTTCGTGCCACACTTTCCAATTCAAATTCCATTGTTCATCGTCTAAGATACCCTGGAGGGACAATGCGCTATTATAGATGGAAGGTTCATAAGTGCCAGCATCCATGTATATCCTTACTGTGAGCACTTCTGAAGCCTCATATTGATCGATGAGATCACCAAACCAGATTGCTGGAGAGTAAGCGCCACAGTTACCAAATACATCGGGGTGGCGAAGTGTAAAAAGAAGTGATGATAAGCCACCCAAACTCACGCCAGCCACGGCTCTGTTCTCAGCCTCAGGCATGGTTCTATATTGCCCATCAATCCAGGGGACCAGCTCATTCACAAACATATCCATGAAATCGTAATCATAGGAGTACTCTTCCATCCTATCCGTAGGATCAACAAAAATGGCGATGATTGGAGGAATCAGTTCCTGCGAAATTAAAAAGTCCAACACGTTCTCTGCAAATCCAAGATCCACCTGTTCGCTCCCATCATGGAAGTAAATGCTGCGATAGCTCTCAGCCCCCTCACTATAACCTGGAGGTGTGTAAATCCTTACTGTTCGCGTACGACCCTGGGTTGTATCACTGAAAGTTGTTGAAAACAGTGACCCATGGGGAATGGCATAAGTTTCAATTTCAGGTGGCTGTATATAGCCCGCCATGGAAAGCTCAGAATTAGGTCCATATCCCCCGCTACAAGTGGTGGGGTTTAATGGGTCCAGGATCCAGTTTCCATTTACTACAAGTTTGTAATCCTGTCTGGCATCGTTTTCAAATTGGTAACCAGCATAGTAAAGATTGGTACCAGATAAATTGGTCAGGTTTTGGTTTTCAGGATCCCAGCCAGTAAAATCCCCGGCTACAGCGACTTGAGGATTGGAGCCATTGACATAGAGGAAATATGCCGTGGTGTCTTCAATATATGGAATGCCTGTTGTACTATCAGCCCACTGAAGAAAAGAGTCAACCAGCGCCTGCTTCTGATCTGCTGGCGTTTGATAGACCGAGGTAATAAAATCATTAAATGATCCAGTAAAAAGTTCCGGATCTGCTCTGAGAACTGAAAAATCATCAGTTTCATATAATTCATAAATCTGGGATTCAGGTGCCGTTGTGCATGAAGAAATATTTAAGACAATCAGGGAGAATAACAAGATCGGCAAAAATCTCAAGATGTTTTGGTTCAGTTTTTGTGATAAAACCATGGTGAACTGCTCAACTCCCTTGTTAAAAAAACAGGGTGGAGAAGCATATCTCCACCCTGTTCAAGTTTAAAGCAATCGCATAGCGATTATTTCAGCATGAGCATTTTCTTGCTGAAATTATGATGTCCAGCAGTCATGGTATAGATGTAAAGACCACTTGAAATCGAGTTTCCTGAATTATCCAAGCCATCCCATGTGACGGAGTAATTTCCGGCATTGAGATAGTCTGTCTTCAAGGTGCGGACTTCCTGACCAAGAGCATTGTAAATGGTCAAAACAACATTGTTAGCTTCTGGAAGCGCAATATTGATGGTTGTCGTTGGATTGAAGGGGTTTGGATAGTTCTGACTCAGAGCATAGGAGGTTGGAATTCCTGGCAATGAGGCAATTGATAGTGGTTCACAAGACTGTGGGAATGGAAGGTTAGCATCAGTATTCTGCTCACCAAAACACAGATCGGCAACAGTATATGTTGCTGCAGCGTCATCAATCACGAAATTACGATTCTGGGCAAAGCCAGCTTCGTTATCCAGAGAGTTGATACCAAATTTGGCCTGCTGAGCTTTTGCCTGACCAGCGCTGTAGAGATATGTGAAGGAATACTTCAGACCATCAGTATCAGTCTGGGTCATGGCCCACTCGCCTACACAGGTTACATCATTTCCCCAGTCCCACCATTGGCTAAGAACACCATTGATAGTCACACCATTAACTTCTGACCAGAGCGTAATATCATCTGAGCCAGTCTGAGTGTCGATGAGGGTATCACCGGCAGCCAGGGCACGATATGCTGAAGAGATATCAAGTTCAAATGTAACCGTAACATCCTGGGTGATAATATCATCAGGAGTTACGTCTGCAAAATAGGCAACAGGTTGGAAAATCTCTCCATAACCATTGTCGTCTGTATCTTCTTCAAGACCAGTTGCTGTGAAGGAGCGGTTATCTGAACCTTCCCAGATAGCTGCGTCAACATCGCCACCAGTGAGGATCACGAATTTGTATTCATAACCTGAACCGGAAGGAACATTGTCAAAGCTTGAGAGATGTGTATAGACATTCGTCTGCTCTGGATCCAGGGTCATCTGAATTGCACCACCCCAGTTGCCAAAATTATCATGTCCAC
>JABMOS010000110.1 GCA_013203185.1 Fidelibacterota bacterium
CGGCCCTTAAAGCCGTGCCGGTTCGATTCCGGCCCCGGGTACTACCCTAACACATTGATTATACTACTATTATAGCCATGCTCCACAATTGATATTATTGTAATATAAACTTGTTGATATAGCCAAATCACGCCACCACATGCCATATTCTTTGACACTATTCTGACACGGTGGATCACCAATTCAACATGAAATTCAGTTATAATTTTTTAATACTTGTAGTATAGAACTACTATGATTATTATGAGCTATGAAAAAACTTATAGCAGATTTAAAAGACCTGGGCCTAAGTGAGCTAGAGAGTCAGATATATTTGGCTCTCTACCAGGAGGCAGGCCTAACTGGTTACCGTATTGCCCAAATAATTAATCGACCCATTCCAAATTCTTACAAGGCGCTTTCGACGCTTGAGACAAAAGGTCTTGTAATTTCAGAGGAAGGACGGCGTTCAAAAGTATATAGCGCTTTACCCCTATCTGAGTTTTTGGATATACAGGAGAAAAGCTTTCAGAGACGTCGCTCACAGCTAGAAGCAAATTTGAAACAATTGGTTCCCGCTGATCAGCAGGAGGGTATCTTTCGCATATCCGATTTCTCCCAAGTCCTAGCCAAGGCTCGTAGTCTCATTCAAAAAGCGGAAATTAGTATCATGGGAGATATTTTTCCTCCCATGGTTGAGCTACTTAAATCTGAACTGGAGGCTGCCGCTAAAAGAGGTGTTCCAGTCTTCCTGCTTACTTATGATGATACAATTTTGGATGGTTGTCATCACTCTCATCCGAACCCCGGGGACCATCCACTGGAACGCTGGGACAATGAATGGCTAGATATGTGTATTGATGGCGTGGATTTTATGCAATCTGTGCTCAACCAGAAAAATGAGACTGTACACCAAGCCATCTGGGGACATAATATTTATCTGGGGGTCAATGTGACTGCACGATTAGGCTTTGAAATGCTATTACGCCAGGTCATGAAGACTGCAGAAGACACTCCGGCTGCAAACCAAATTAAAAATGCCCATGATGCCCTCTATGATAAGATCTTCCTCAAAACTGAATTAATCGCCAAATATCAAGAAGTTGTGAACTATAAAAGTGAATCATCTTAAAAGTCTGAATATCACAACAAACGCCTCTCCAAACCCGACATCGAGAGAGTTTGCAAGGAGTTACAAATGTCGAAAATCCGTGCACTTTTTACCCTTCTGTTTCTTCTCATGCAGACCTCATATGCAGAACATGAATTGGGTATTGGCTATGATTTAAATCTAGTGATTCAACCACAGGCAGGTAATAATCCTGCCACGATTGCTGGTACCAATCATATCTCGATTATTAACCATTGGAATCAAGCTATTGATACACTATACATCAACAATAACTCTAATGCCCATTATAAATCCAATGATCCTGGAACACCCCGAACCGTGATTCTGTCGACTCTTGGGACAGAGCAAGCAGACACGTCGGAGGTCATGGGTTCCTCAATGAGCCTACGACTGCTGAAGCCTTTGCTACCTGGTGATTCAATTACAATTGACATAGAATTTGAAACTCGGATCGCAAGCAAGGGCAATCCATTTGCACCTAGCGTCGGCACCGAAGCAGATACAATCATATATAACTTGATCTTCTTTTATCCTATTGTCGAATACTTTCACCCTGACGGGTGGCGTCCTGAACAATATGGAGGTGGGGCTGATCCGCATGTGAATTTAGCGGACTTCCAGGTGGAAATCACGTACCCTGACAGCCTTAGGCTGGGAGTCTCCGGTTTTACCACAGGAGTGGATACGACAGAGGATCATCAAATAACCCAATCCTTCACCAGTCCCGCCAGTCATTCTGTTAGCATGGTACTTTCCAATCATTTCGAGCGAAAAGCACTAACTATTAGTGGGGTTGAGGTTGAATTTCTATATACACCTGGCGAAGACGATCACGTAGATAGTCTTGCGTCGATGATGGTGGATATGGTGCCATTTATGGAATCCTGGTTCGGTCCCTGTCCGAGCAAGCGGCTCCTTTGCACAATGTCTTATTCTCTCGGTGAATTAGCGGGCGCACTGGCGACCACAAATTTTATAGTGTATCAAAGAAGCATGAAGAGTAAAAGCACCTTGTCGCATGAACTCGGACATCATTGGTTTGCTGGTTCAATCATTGGAAACGAAAATACAGAACCGTGGTTAAATGAGGGTTTTGCAGAGTATGGCTCCCGATTGTGGTTTACCGAAACACATCCTGACACAGGGAAGTCAGAGATCAGTCGATTTAGTCTGGATTTGTGGAGTGATATTAGGAATTTCAATCCGGAAGATGTCTTATGGTTGTTTTCTGATATTTTGGGTGATGATCTTATCGGTCCCATTCAGTTGGAACAAATGATTGACTGGACAGATATCGAAGATGCTACTTCTGTCACAGCCGCAGCAGTTGCTATATACTACAAGAGCAGCAATCTACTTCAAGTACTTCAAGCCGCGCTTGGTGAATCTCAGATGCAAGATCTAATGTTAACCTATACTGATCAATATCGGGGGCAGGAAGTAACTCAAAGCTCCTTTCTGGAGTTACTAACTCAGACTCATGGTCCAGCTGTATCCAATGCCTTCAAAAAGGCTGTCAATGAATCCGGAAGGCCAAACTATTCTATCAAATCAGTTCATTCTAGAAACATCGAGAGTGACTTATGGGAAACAAAAGTGGCATTGGAATCGCAAGGCCCATGGGAACTGCCTGTTACTTTTGTAGCACGATCAGCAGATGGTTCTGTATTGGAGGAGGATCGCTGGATTCCCAATACTGTTGATGATTTAATCTTGACAACAGTAGAGCCGATCGCTTCAATCTCTATTGACCCACAGATGAGAAGCATGGATCGAATTCGATTTGACAATCACTGGCCGCGTCGATTTCAAATCCAGCCTTTCGCAGGGCTCCCAGGTCGCGATGAGTATCGCATTTTTGTTCGACCAAGATATTCTGTGGATCAGCAAGGTCAAAAACTGCTTGGTGTTCGATTCAAGGGTAGTTCAGGGATTGATCTTGGCCCGCTCACCGCATCCAGTTTCCGGAATGCACTCACACTCGACGCGGGTTGGCAAGTGGAGTCTGGAGCCCCTCAAGTAACGCTTCGCTATAAACAGCCCCTTCTCAATTCAAACAAGCGCTTTATTGAGATCTCTGGTCAGATGCATCACCTGTTCAATAACGAAAGTATAGTGCTGACAAAATATTTAGGACAGCAAGCATGGTACTTTGATGGTGGTGCGATGAACTATCGACAATCATCGTTAAGCCTTCAGCGTTGGGAGTATACTGAACCAGGTGCTGGGGAAGTAAATTTGTTCCTGAACCACTCACTCACATTTTTTCAACATAATATGAGGGATCGTTCAATATTCAAGATTCACACAGGTCTAGGTGCATCGAGAGAGGGTAAAAACAATCTTAGCACGAACACAACAATAAGACTGGAAGTCAAAATTCACAAAGCTCTATCAAAAATCCTCATGCTTGGCATTCAAGGGGGTATTGATTATGTAAATGACAATTCGCTGAGAAATGATTTGGGGTTACGCAGTGGTATTCTACCCATGTTTTGGGATATGCGTGTGTCCCCTATCGTCTTCCGGGGTCACACGAGTTTTGACGGAGCTCGACATCAGTCTGCACTACCACTAGGAGTATCCCTGGGTTTGGGAAGCGAGGATAATCGGTTTGATATGCGACCAATTATCTATAGCGATTTTGTAATTTTTGAAAACGAGGGTGGCTCCCTGACTCAAAGATGGGCTGAGCTATCTACTCGTCCAGTCAGCTCAGCTCTAGGGCTAGGGATGGAGGCATCCTTTGCAGCTGATATTGGACTCTATTTCCCCTTGTGGCTATCCCACCCACCCACCGGGGAAGAAAACTGGGGGCTTCGTGTTATGCTGCAGCTTGAACGCCACTGGGACTAATGCGAATGTCGTCGGATCCTTAAAAGATAGAGTTCCTACAATCCCCATATAATCTCAAAAAGGGTGTCTCATTGTTCAGGCATTGTTTTGCAGTCTCATAAACGGCCGATATATGGACCCCGGGGGCTCGAAACGCAGATATAGTATCATATCTCTATACCTACTATCCCTACATGACAAATAGAATTTCCATTCCCATATAAGGAAATCGTCTCAAATACGTATCGAAATCAAACTGGGTGTTTGAAGAGTCTCATAAACCCCGGTTTTCGATGTCCAATGCATCACCAGCTGCACATGCATATTTTAGTATGTCTGTAATTAACTGTGAGATATAGTGTTACGGGATACCACCGAGGGATTGGGAATCCCTCGGTCCTTAAAGCCGTGCCGGTTCGATTCCGGCCCCGGGTACTACCTTAACATGTTGATTATACTTCTATTATACCTAATGTAATAATGCCTATTACGTTGTTCACACCAATCTCAATATAGACAAATCACGCCACCACAGGTAGTTCCTTTTAAGTCGTCAGAACATTTGGGACACATTTAGCCAAACTGTATTCGCTGGTAGCAAATAGTCATTATGGTTTGACAGTCTCTAGGGACCCATAAAAAAGAATCCCTTCATCCCCTTGTGAATCTGACCAAGCGCGGTACATCCCAGCTGTGTTGAATTCCATGACCCTGTGACCAGATCGATCAAGCGCGATAACCCCGCCGGTTCCACCTAGACCGCCTAGTTTCCCCTGGATGGCATCATGAGCGGCTACATCGAGAGAGTGTCTAGCATATTCCATACCAGCACTCACAGAATGTGCGATAAGCAAACGCATAAAATATTCACCGTGTCCGGTTGCCGAAACTGCACAGGTCCGGTTATTGGCGTAGGTACCAGCTCCAATAATAGGTGAATCACCAATCCGACCGAAGCGTTTGTTGGTCATGCCACCGGTTGAGGTACCGGCAGCCAGATTTCCGTCTCGGTCTAAGGCAACTACACCCACGGTCCCATGCTTGTCCCCCACTTTTTCTTTTAAAGACGCTTGCTTATTTTTCAGTTGATCCCAACGGTGTTGTGTCCAGAAATATTCCGAACCCACAGAATCAATACTCTGCTCTTTAGCAAAAGCCTCAGCCCCTTTGCCGGCTAGCATGACATGAGGTGAGTTGCTCATTACAGCTCTTGCCAGAGATATGGGATTGGCGATGTGTTGCACACCGGTTACGGCACCGGCATTCAGGGTTTTGCCTTCCATGATTGAGGCATCCAGTTCATTGGTCCCCGTCTCCGTAAAGACAGCCCCTTTGCCAGCATTAAACTCAGGAGAGTCTTCCAGGATACGTATGCAGGCTTCCACAGCATCTAGAGCCGTGCCCCCCTGGGACAATATCTGTTTACCTTGGTTAAGCGCTTTCTGCATATCTCCGCGGATAGCCACCTCTTTTTCCGGGGTCATATTTTCCTGCTTGATGGTACCGGCGCCTCCGTGTAGAACTAGCGACCATTCAAGACGGTCTTGACCAGTGTTGCACGCCAAAAGCATCAGGCTAAAGCTGGCCATCATAAAATGCTCCATTAGCCTTATCATTATCTTTCTATCAGACATCATGCTGGTGAACCTCTGTTTTCTGTTGCTTTAAATGAATAAAAACGGACCCTCTCGGTCCATTCAGTGTGCGAAACAAGATGCGTGACCCACCACAATCTACCCTGTTAAAACGCGTTCCTGACAGACTTAAAAACGGGTTTTCCCTGGAAATACGTGGCCAACACCTGTACCTGATGGATTTCTGTGACAGGGATTTGAAACAGGTTCCGATCCAATAGGATAAAGTCTGCTGATTTGCCGACTTCCAGCGAACCGGTTTCTGCTTCTAGAAAGTCTGCATAGGCTCCATTAATGGTAAAGCTTTCGATCATTTCTGCCAGACTTACCCGTTCTTCAGGCCACAGGACATCACTGGATGCTCTGGTTCCTATTTCCTGGCGGGTCATCCCTAACTCGATAGCTATCAAAGGATTGCAGGGAATTGTTACAGGATAATCACTTGATGAGGCGACCTTTACGCCGGCGTTAAAAAAACTAGCCATGGGATATTCGTGATCGGCTCGTTCCAACCCCAAATAAGGAACTTGAATATTATAATAGTAGCTGTCCTTTTTAAACCAATAGGGTTGAGGCAACGCCACTACCCCCAGATCGTGAAACCGTAGAATATCCTTTGGGCTGACGAGCTGGAGATGGGTAATGGCATGCCGTGAATCTCGGATTCCGTTCTGGCTTTGGACATATTCCAGGGCGTCCAGCATCACTCGGGTAGCCCCATCTCCAATGGCATGAACATGAATTTGGAAGTTTTCCTGGTCCAGTTGAGCGCTTACACGGTTCAGACGCTCAACATCCCACAGTAATTTTCCCTTAGAATCGGGTAAATGATCATAGGATTCATTTAAGTACCCTGTGCTCCCTTCCACTACCCCGTCAATAAATATTTTGGCTGAATTTATCCTGAACAGTTGACCTTCATCAGCATCCCGCTCATCAATCAAGGCTTGAATTTGCTCCATATCCTGGTCAGGGTCCACGTAAAGCCCGGCTCTGAAACGCATTTTCAAGAGGTTTTCCTTTTCCAGACTGCGGTAGGCCGGGACCTCATCAATCCCCACATCCAGATAAGCATCATGGGCCGCCGTCATTCCAAATGCCAGGGCCATTTCCTGATACGCCAGTAGGCCCTTTTTCAATTCCTCAAATCCATAATACGGAAACAGATCCGCGACCAGCCCAGCCGCATCCTCTCTGAGCGCTCCAGACGGCTCCCTTGACGCTTCATATCGTTCGACCACACCACCTGCAGGATCAATCGTCATCTCATCTATCCCTGCCAATTCCAAGGTCTTTGAGTTGACCCATTTGGCATGTCCACCTTCATCGGACAGGGAAACAGGAATATCGTCAATTACCGCATCGATATCCTTTTTATCAGGGCCACGCTTCGGGAAATCCGCATTACTCCAGCCCCGCCCCTTGATCAGCTTGGCCTCGGGATGATCAGCGCGAAAAGCCTTCAAAGCTGCCTGAATTTCAGTAATTCCGTGGAGGTTGTAGAGGTTGGCTTCATATAGTTGTTTGGTGGCACTCACAGGATGTGCATGCGAATCAAAGAATCCTGGCAGCACCAGTTTACCGCCAAGGTCAATCACCTCTGTACCCTCAGTGATGAAGGCGTTTAGACTGGAATCCGAACCGAGTGCAACAATTCTACCCTGGATTAGCGCCATGGCTTGGACAGAGCGACGGTCTGGATCCACTGTATAAATCTGGCCATTTTTGAAAATCAGATCTGCCCCTTCCTGAAACGGTTTCGGCGTGCACGAGAAGGTGCAGAGCAAGGCAGCAAAAGCCAGGACAAACGGTAAATAAGATTTCATGAATTGACCCCAAATAGGATGATTAGAATAATATTTCCAAATTAAGTGGCACAGCCTGAGATTGGAAGCAGTAATTGGTATTTATCCCGGCCGAAGGCAGTTCCACTGAAAATTGGCGGGTTGCGATCTGGCTTGTGAATCGCCGCTAAGGCACCTTATCTTTTGGAAAGTCTGAAGATTACACAATAGAAGGAGAAATCACATTGCACATTGAGCGCGTCGAACTGCGGCATGTCAAACTTGAGCTGGTAAACCCGTTTGAAACCTCCATGGGTGTTGAGATCCATGAGGAGCATATCATTGTTAGAGTGGATAGTGAAGGTGTCAGCGGCTGGGGTGAATGTGTGGTAGAACCCTTACCTACCTATTCCCCAGAAACCATCAGCACAGCCTGGCACATTCTCACAGATGCGATCATACCTGGTGTGGTCGGAAAACGTTTCCAGACTTTGGAAGATGCCATAACATCCTGGTCATGGGTACGGGGACATCGCATGGCAAAGGCAGGACTTGAAGCTGCTCTCTTCGATGTCCAGGCCAAGCAGAAACATGTATCTCTCTCAAATTTATTGGGTGGTACAAGGGATGCTGTAGACGTGGGCGTAAGTATTGGTATTCAGCCAAATACACAAAAGATGCTTTCAGAGGTATCCGCTTATCTGGAGCAGGGTTATGCCAGAATAAAGATCAAAATTACTCCGGGAAAAGATCTGAAATTCATCGAGTCAATAAGAAATGTTTACCCTAAGATTCCGCTCCAGGTTGATGCCAACTCAGCATACACGCTCCAGGACCTGGATATTTTCAAGGAAATGGAAAAATATAAGCTCCTCCTCATAGAACAACCTCTGGGTTACGAGGATATTTACGAACATTCACTTCTTCAGCGCAAGCTTGATACTCCCATTTGTCTTGATGAAAGTATCCACTCACTAGGTGATGCCCAGGCAGCCTTGGCGATGAAGAGTTGTCGGATTATTAATATCAAGCCCGGGCGTGTTGGCGGATACAGTGAATCCATCAAAATTCATGACCTGTGCGCTGCTCATAATATACCCGTTTGGCACGGTGGCATGCTCGAATCCGGGATAGGCAGAGCCGGAAATCTGGCGCTGGCATCTCTGCCAAACTTTAAACTACCCGGAGACATTTCTGCAAGTAAGCGATACTTCAAGCAAGATATTGTGGCTCCTGAATTTGTGGTCACGCCTGACGGAAAGATGAAGGTTCCGAACCAGCCAGGAATCGGTGTAGATGTCCTTGAAGACCGCCTGAATGCAGTCACAGTCACTGCAAAAGAATTTCGAGCGCATTAAACCTGTTTCTTGATCATGAAAGCGAGAGTTGGCTCACCTCACAATAATCAATGTGCTAGGTCGATTGGTGTGAATTTCAGTCCCAGAGTGTATTTGCCTGTTTCACAGAATTGAATACAAATGCCTGATATGATTGAGTTTTATGAGCTATCCGAAAAAGCAGTCAGTAATCAAAACTACGGAATTCAATCTTTTATGCCTTGACTCACACTGTTTCCCCAATTATCATTGCAACATATATTTCAACAGACACTAATTATGAAAGATTAATTTCATTATTTCTATTAATCGCAAAGAGTTAATCGACCGATTCCTTGAGTTGGCCCAGATAGATGCTCTATCTGGACGAGAACGCCCAGTGGCTGATTATCTCTTATCCTTTGCAAAAACCAGAGGCTTGAGCTGTCACGAGGATGATGCTGGGAGCAATGGAAACGCAGGAAATGTTATCATCACACACGGTGATGGCGGGAAGACCCTATTCATGTCCCATATGGATACAGCCCGCTCCACCGCTTCGCTCAAACCCGTTCTCCTCGAAGATAGAATTACATCAGATGGACAGACTGTTCTAGGGGTAGATAATCGAGCGGGGATAACAATACTCCTGACTGCTATAGATAAAATTCTGGAACAAAACTTGAACGACGTCTGCTTTACAGTGGTTTTTACGATTTGTGAAGAAAGCTCGCTGGCAGGTTCCAATCATTTATCGATACCAGCAAATATTACCCAGGGATACGCCTTTGATTCAGCCTATCACCCTGGTACCTATATATTTAAGGCTCCTGGTGCAAAGTATTTTAATGTTGAGGTGCAGGGCAAAGCTTCACACGCTGGAATGGCCCCGGAAGACGGGATTAATGCACTGAAAATAGCTGCTCAAGCCATTGTTGGCTTGCCCCTGGGGAGAGTTGATCCAGAGTCAACCATGAATATTGGACCCTTTTCCTGCACCGCCGCCACCAATGTTGTCCCACCCAGAGTTTCATTTTCTGGAGAGATTCGTTCAGCTACTGTCTCCAAAGTTGAAGAGATGGACACTTCACTTCAAAAACATCTTGCTCAAAGCCTAACCAATACTGGTGCCACATTCTCATATAAATCCGATTGGGATTTCCATCCTTATACTATCGAGCCTGATGCCCCATTGCGCTTAAGACTGGAGACTGCTATCAGATCCGTCGGCTTAGAACCCTCAGGTTTGCATTCCTTTGGTGGAAGTGATGTAAATGTTCTCAATGGGAAAGGTACTCCTGCCATCAATCTGGGCATTGGAGCCCAGAATCCTCATTCAAATGATGAATTTATACTTATAGAGGATTTAATAAACGCTACAAAAATTGCTATGGAGCTTATGCAAAATGAATTTTAGAATCCTTTTGACGCTCATTTTATCCTTGATTTTCATGTCTTGCGAATCTGCTTCCCCCAATTATGAAAATAAGGGACATTTAATGATCATTGGAGGTGGAGAACGAACTGCTGAAATCATGCAAAAAACGGTTGATGTGGCAGGGGGTCCTAAATCTCGCTTTGTGATCATCCCCCAGGCCAGCAGTGAGCCTTTGGAAACCGCATTATATCAGCAAGCAGATATTTTAAAATATGGGGCAGGCGAAGTCAGCTACATGATGCTGGATAGCACAAATGTCGATTCCGCTCACCACATTCAGCAAATTAGAAATGCCACAGCGATCTTTTTCTCTGGAGGAGATCAAATTCGATTGACCCGTTTGTTGCTTGGAACTGCACTATTGGAGGAGATTAAGGCCTTCTACAAAAGCGGGGGTCTTATCAGTGGTACCAGCGCTGGTGCTGCAATTCAAAGTGAATTGATGATAACCGGTGAAGAGCATATAAACACTGATGAAGATCGACCCTATAACACAATCGCCCCAAACAATATTGAAACCGTCCAGGGTTTTGGGTTCGTAACGGAGGCCATTATTGACCAACACCACATAAAACGTCGCCGTAATAATCGGGTTTTGAGTGCCGTACTCGAACATCCCGAACTGCTGGGTGTGGCAATTGATGAAAGCACAGCGATTTTGGTGAATCCTGATCGCACTTTTGAAGTATTCGGAGATGCGACTGTCATTGTTTATAGTGCCAGAGAAGCCCGCAATATAAGACTAGATAAATTTAATAACTTTGCAATGGACGATATGAAAGTTCACTTACTCATGAATGGTGATCGGTTTAGCCTCATAAGTGGAAAACGTCTTCCATGACCAAAACCCCCACCAGAAAATCGCCTAACACTTTTGTCATTCTATTCACGATCCTGATCCTAATCGCAGGTCTGACCTGGATCATCCCTGGCGGTGTTTTTGAGACCAATGTTGTTAATGGCCGCAGTGAAGTAATCCCTGGCACATATCATGAAATCGACAATCATCCTCAGGGATTCGGAGCGGTTCTCATGGCGCCTATCAGAGGGTTTGTCGATGCTGCGCTCATCATAGGTTTTGTGCTCTTGGTGGGAGGTGTTTTTGGAATTTTACAACGCACTGGAGCCATAACTGCAGGAATTTCAACACTTGCGCGAGCACATGATAGATCAAAAATAATCAGAGCCTTGATCATTCCTATTTTTATGACCATCTTTTCACTGGCCGGAGCGGTTTTTGGGATGAGTGAAGAGATCATCCCATTTATTATTATTTTTATCCCTCTGGCATTAAAAATCGGTTACGACAGCATGATTGGAGTTGCTATCCCATTTCTAGGTGCCGGAGTAGGTTTTGCAGGCGCTTTCCTGAATCCATTTACAATAGGAATTGCTCAGGGAATTGCAGAAGTTCCCCTATTCTCAGGCTTGGGATATCGTTTTCTACTCTGGGCAGTAAGCACGGCTCTGGCGATCTTTTATGTCATGCGCTATGCCAATCGGATAAAGAAAGATCCAACTTTAAGTCTAACCTATGAAGATGATCATGCAAAGCGGACGCAATATTTGAGCACAGATGGTGACGGTGAAATATCATTAACAAGGGAGCACAAGCGAGCCCTGCTTGTGTTTATTGCCGGTATTCTGGTTCTTGTTTGGGGAGTGCTTGCACAGCAGTGGTATATTGAAGAGATAGCCGGACTATTCCTCATTACTGGAATTCTCGTCGGGATTGTGGGGCGTCTCTCTGTCGATGACCTCACGACTTCATTTGCTTCCGGAGCTAAAGATCTGGTTATGACGGCCTTAATTATTGGATTAGCCAGGGGAATTTTGATCATAGCCAAAGATGGTCAGATCATCGACACCATGCTCAATGCCCTTTCTTCAATGATTACCAATTTTCACCCTGTGGTCTCTGCTCAGTTCATGTTCATAACACAAACAGTTATTAACTTTTTTGTACCTTCTGGGAGTGGACAGGCTGCACTCACCATGCCTGTGATGGCTCCCCTCTCTGACCTAGTGGGTGTATCGCGACAAACAGCGGTTCTGGCTTACCAGATGGGAGATGGTTTTGGGAATATGATTATTCCCACATCTGCAGTTACAATGGGTGTACTTACCCTGGCAGATATCCCCTGGGAGCGATGGGCAAAGTGGTTGTTGCCCCTTGAGATGATGTTCATAATACTCGGATTTTTATTTCTAATACCTCCTCATTTTATGGGCTGGTAGCTTGTGACAATGAAAACTAACGAAGAGAGGTGTCCAATGATTAAAATTGCTAGAAGTGTAATGATGATCCTAACCTTGATACCCATGCTGGTGCTTGGCGATATCTGGGTTCATGGTGATTCAGTTGGTGTGAATATGAAAGGTTATGGTGAATTAGAAGTTTGGGGTCCTGTGATTCCTGGTGACTCGACCAAGCAAATTGATCGAATCACCTTATTGGTGGGTACAAGTTTGAGTTCTGTTTTTGATTATAACGAAGATGCAGACAATGATATTTCACAGATGCTCATTGCTGAACCAAGCCTGAGTGATATGGAGGGGTTTGCCAGCATTAATAACTACTATTCGGATCTCCCCCCTGATATTCACGCCGCCATCTCCCCTTATGCCTGGACGGATGAGGAATATCTCATTATAAAAGTGATTGTTACAAACATTGGTGCTGAAGCCTTTGACGCCAGAATCGGTTTGGATATCATATCTCAGATCGCTGGAGACTATGACGGCGTCCACACATGGCTCCCTGAATCAAATATCATTGATATGAGTCGTGAGGGTGAAAATCATCTTGGACTTAAATTCTTATCACATCCCATGACATCATTGAGCCAGTTCGTCTGGTTTTCCGGTTATTCTGCCGCAGGACAAGATGGTGCGTTATGGTCTTGGATGACTGCCCGTGATATTGATACGGTAGCAGTCTGCACGAATCCTGATGATGGTGTTGTCTCCATTCCCAGTTCTGCTGTTATCCGTATGGACCCAGATGTGGGAATCCCATTTTTCTATTGCATTGCTCGCGGACAGACCGAAGCAACCATGCTTGAAAATATTGCTGCTGCAGAAATCGCTTATAGCACGATATTCACAGTTGGAGTAGATGAATTCTCTGCTGTACCTGAAACCAGTACACTGTCACAAAATTATCCAAATCCTTTTAATCCAAGTACTGAGATCAATTTCAACCTGGTAACCTCAGGTGAGATGTCACTTGATGTTTTCAATCTTAGAGGTGAGCACGTTCTCAACCTCCAGAATGGTTGGATGGCTAGCGGTGATTATAGTGTCAGCTTCACAAATGCTACACTCCCCTCAGGACTATATATCTACCGTTTAACTTCGGGTTCAACCCAGCTTCAAAAGAAAATGACCTTGCTAAAATAGGGTTTAATGATCCCTGGAGAGACTGAGATACAGTTTTTCCGGGGATATCAGAAAGAGCGCTTATGGTTCGTGAAAAGATCCGGGCATTACACAGTGAACTATCGCCCAACCAGAGAATTCTGGCCGAGTTCATTCTCAATCACATCGAAGAGATCCCTTTTTGGAATTCTCAAACATTGGCCAAATCAGCTGGAACCAGCCCTGCGACGGTGGTTCGCTTTTCACAACGTCTTGGATATTCAGGTTATCCGGACTTGCGGGAGGATATTGCAGATCTGGTTAAGGGGGAGCTTAATAGGGAATACGTATCCAGAATCGAATCTCTTGAGGGCGATGTCCTCAGCATGGTCGCCAGTCAGGATGTGACTGATATCAATGACACCCTGAATCAATTGAACCGACCTGATTTTTACAGATCAGTTGATCTGATACTGGGTGCAAATCAGATTCATACTGCGGGTTTAGGGGTCTCCAATCTCATGGCGGATCTCATGGCCTACCAACTTAATCAGGTAGGCATCTCAGCCGCACCAATGCGTAGCGGTAACACCAGCTTCTCTGAGCAAGTTGCATTTTTCCAGAAAGATCATGTATTGGTGGCATTCTCCTATCCTCCCTACTCAGAAACCACGGTGGAAATTGCACAATTGGCCAAAGAGAAGGGCGTAAAGGTCATCGGGATCACTAACAAGCTCGCGTCGCCAATCAGCTTCCATGCGGACATTACCCTGGCAGTGCGCAGCGAAAACATCCTCTTTACCAATGCCTTTGCAGCGATATCAGTGATCATCAATGCCCTGGCCACCGAGTGCGCGCATCGAGACAAAGGTAAAGCTCAAAAAATGCTCTCCTATTTTCAACCATAGATCGGGATCTCTGATGGACAAATTTCATAAGTTACAATTCTGCATTTTCAGCCAGGCAACCCGCTGGTTCACAGTCATTTTCTTATTACTTCTGGTACCCATGGGTTTTGCTGGCGTTACTGGGAAAGTTAGCGGGACCATCACCCATGCTAAAAGTGGAGATCCTATTATTGGTGCCACTGTACAATTGATTGGCACCAATCATGGCAGGATCTCAGATCAAGAGGGTCGCTTTATCATTCTCAACATCCCCCCGGGCACCTATGATCTAGCCGTGAATTTTATTGGTCTGGAAACCATCCTGGTGGAAGATATGGCAATCACCGTTGATCTCACCACCCGTCTGGAGCTGACCATGAATGAAGGCCTGCTGGAAGGTGAAGAAGTCATCGTAGTAGCACCCACTGTAACCATTCAGAAGGATCTCACAGCCACCATGTCCGTGGTGACTCAAGATCAATTGTCAGCCCTGCCCCTGGCAGATGTTGGAGATGCCCTGGCCCTCCAGGCTGGTGTGGTTGGTTCGGGCTCCAATCTGAATGTCCGCGGCGGACGTTCCAATGAGGTCGCTTATCTTATTGATGGGATGTATGTCCAGGACCCCTTATTGGGTGGACTGGCCACTGAATTGGGCAACGATGCCATCCAGGAACTGAGTTTATTGAGCGGAACCTTTAATGCCGAGTATGGCAACGCCTTGAGCGGTGTGGTCAATATTGTGACCCGTGTGGGTGGAGACCACTGGAAATCAAAACTGGAATCACGCAGCGGCATTTATACCTATGGCAAGACATATGAGGATGAACCCCGGCCAGATCAAAAAGCTGAAGGTGAGAAGTATAACTGGCTTCTCAGTGGTCCGCTGGTGAAGGGTAAATTGTATTTTTTCCTCACTGGAGAGACCTCAGATCTGGATAGCTATCTCCCCTTTGGGTATTCTCGAAAGAATTCCCACTTTTCCAAGCTGACCTATACTGGTTTTAGTGCCCTGAGATTGACCGCCATGTATCGCCAATCCACTGGACTGCGGCAGAATTATAGCCATGACTGGAAGCTCATCCCTGATCAATATTATTCATCTGTTGACTCTAGCCAGCAAATTGGAATCAACGTAACACACACACTTTCCGAACGCATGTTTCATGAATTACGCATCTCCCGCTTCCAACAGACCTATCGTCTGGGAATTCTTTTGGATGACGAGCCCACCTGGAAAGACAGCGGAGATTACAATCCCTGGAATGAATATCAATTGGATCCAGTTGCCGGGAACGGTCATGAATTCTACTCTCAGGGTGATCCACCAAGCTACATCCACAGCCGCAGTCAGACCTATGACCTGCGTTGGGACCTGGTTTGGCAGTTGGGACGCTGGAATGAGATCAAAACCGGTATCCAGTACAAATCCCATGATCTTAATTTGCTTGATATCTACGACCCAAAACGGGATCACCCCTATATCGATGATTACTCGGAAAATCCTTATGAGGCTGCTGCCTACATCCAGGATAAAATTGAATTTCCCTATCTGGTGATCAATTTAGGTCTGCGCTATGATTATATGTTTGGCAATGCCTCTTTTCGCAACAAGCCCCTTGATCCAGCGACTATGGAAACGGGCACTCCCCGCAGCCAGGTGAGTCCCCGACTGGGGATCGCCCACCCCATTTCTGATCGGACCAAAATCCATTTCGCCTATGGGCATTTTTTCCAGAATCCTGAATACCAGTATCTGTACGAGAATTCACAATATGATATCAGTGTTCGGGAACCCATCTTTGGTCAGCCCAATCTGGATGCGGAGAGAACCGTGGCATATGAAGTCGGTTTGTCTCATCAATTCACACCACAGCTAGTAAGTCGCTTTACTGCTTATTACAAGGATATCACTGGGCTTATCGGGACCCACTACTTTCCTGCGTACACAGATGCAGCCCCGGATCAATATGTTGGTTATACCCTGATTGTGAATGAAGATTACGCCAACACGAAAGGCTTTGAGCTCAACCTCGATTATGATGCCAGCAGACAACTTTCAGCTAGCATGACCTATACCTTCTCCGTAGCTAAAGGAACAGCGTCCTCAGAATCTGAGCAATACCCCGGGTCCACAGAATCTACCCGCTTGTACTATCTGAGTTTTGATAAGACACACGGCTTCAATCTTTACGGAAGCTACGGCACACTTGAGAAACAAGGGCCGAAGTGGTTAGGTTTCTACCCCTTTGAACGCTCTCAATTGGGTTTTATTCTCCGCGCCAGTACCGGCTATCCCTACACGCCAAGTGGCCGGGATGTTGGGTTCGTGGAGCGTAATTCACTACGCCGTCCCGCTACCTATTCCCTCGATTTTGAAGCCAGTCGCCATATCGCACTCCAGCGCGGATTCTATATGCGTGTCGGATTGGAAGTACTGAACCTTAATAATGTGGCTAACATCCGCTACGTCTATTCAGACACAGGCGATCCGGATTATACACTGGTCGGTGGTTACAGTGTCGAATACATGCGGGATCCTTCAAATTATGGACCTCCACGTACCATTCGACTTGGTCTAACCCTAGGAGTTGAGTAAGATCATGAATACACTTAAAATCCAATTCGCCCCGCGATATGCATTGTCTATGAGGATCTGTCTTTTCACCCTGCTCTCTGTGGCCTTTCTAACCACGCTTTGGGGGGATGAAAAGGATAAGAGCCGTGACGTGGCACCCAGTCGGCTGTCTAGACCCTCTGATATCACTGATCGGGCTGCCGGAACCCACAATGCCAGCAATATCGGTTTATTTTTTGAGAATCGGGGAAAGCTGTATCCCAGAAGGCTTTCTGATGGTCCTTCAGGTGAATTCCCCATCAATAGTGGCCGACACTACATCTACCGCATCAACCCCATGGTTGGCATAGCCCCTGATGCTGCTTCTGGACGCCCAGCAAATGTGATTCAAGGCCGCTATACTCAAAATGAAGAATGGGAAGCCACTGGGGGTGATCACAATCCCAATTTTGCAAAAGTCGCGTTTAGTGACCAACCACATACCTGGCCTGCTGATGGCTGGCCAATCAAGGATGCCAATGGTGAGGCTATCATCAAATCCAGCCAGGATAGCTATTGTGTGTATGATGACGACAACAATACGGTTGAGAAACTGGGGATCCAGGTTGAGCAGACCGGCTATGCATTCGGCCTGGCATATGCAGAAGACCTCCTCTTCTTCACCTACGAGCTTACCAATGACTCTGAGACAGCTTATGATAGTGTTTATTTTGCTCTTTATTTGGATTTCGATGTGGGGAATATCAGCGGAGGGATCAATGAATATGGCGATGACATTATGGGCTTTGATGAACTCAATGATTTTGTCACGAGCCATGACGCCACTCACTACTCCGAAGAATGGGGTGGCAACACGGGGATCATGGGGGTCACACTCCTGGAATCTCCCCAATTGAACGGTGAGATGGCTGGTATCACTGATGTGCATTATAACCGCTATGATAATGATGTAGACGATGATTCGCTGCAGATGGTGATCGTGTCCAGCAATCGTGATTACATGCCTGCCAATTATCGCCTGGAAGACTATACCCACCCTGGGGGTACGAACAATCTTCATTATGATGATTTCAGTTTGATCAACCCCTCTGGAGAGGACCTGGTCGTCACCTTTTCTTCAGGTCCTTTTAATCTGGCCCCTGGTGATACGCTAAGGTTCGTAACCTGTATTGTTGCCGGTGTCGATGAAGCGGATCTGGCCTTGAATTTATCAGAAGCCCAGAAGCTGTATGCAATTGACTTCCAGACCCCGAAACCGCCACCGACCCCAACTTTGCACGGCGTTGCTGGCGACAACCGGATCACCCTATACTGGAACAATGAAGTTGAAGGCATCACCGATCAAATCTCGGGTGCTCTGGATTTTGAAGGTTATAACCTATACAGAAGCCTCGATCGGGGCATCAGTTGGGATCAGATGGATCGCAATTTTAATCCCACTCTGGGACCTGATCCAATCCCTCTGGCCAGCTTCGACCGACTCAATGGGATCGGCGCAGACCTGGGTATGAGTTATAGTTTTACTGATGAATCTGCGATAAATGGCTTTGAATACTGGTATTCTCTCACGGCTTTTGATCAGGGAGATTCTGCCATCATCAGCCTGGAATCAGCCATTGGTAATACAACAGATTCCCCTAACACCTTGAGCTTGATCCCCCTGACCGCAGCTAGCGATTATGTCGCAGCAGCCATCCATGAGTCTGCACATATAGGTCCAGGTATATCTAATTATCTCCTTGATGTTAACCCCCTGTCTGTCAACGCATTAAGTGACTACAGTTACGAAGTTACATTTGATTATAGCTGTCGCTCAGAAGTGGGCAATGCAGGGGTGGTTGCCATCCCTGTTTTCATTGATTCCAGTATTACTGGCACTGATCATTATGGGATCAATTTCGTGCCTGATGACAGGTTTGATCTGGTGAATCTCACTACCGGCGAGGCTATTCGCAGCTATGCTTTCAGACTGGAGCGCCAATGGACTCTCGGTCCAGGTCTCAAGGTGGAATTTGCCTATGCAGATACTGTCAATCCCCCTGAGCCAGGTGATCGGCTGGCGCTTAATTTTTCCATTAATCTGGACCGGATTTCCGGAACAGATACATCGCGAGTCATGGACGCTGAAAAATGGAGCTCTGGAAATCCCCTGGTCTCGCATGACGGATTACAGATCGCCCTAGATCCCCAACCCGAGATCCAGGCCCTCACTATTGCCCCAGTTCTGGGACTGGGGGTTGATGTGAGCGTGATCAATTCTGCGGCACTCTTGGACACCTCATACCAGATTCACATTACCGGCCCCATCAATCCAGGAGCGGATAGCCTCTCGTATGAGATCATGGTCTATGACGAGAATCTGGTAGCATTCATCCCGCCTGACACTTTGTTTGACCAGGCTGAGATCAGCTTTAATGGTGTGTCTGCCCTGATCACCATTGACACAGAGAACCCGCCGTCTCCTGGCCTCCTCGCCACGCTGTCCACCCTCAAGGCAGTAGCGCCCAACGTGCTTGATCGCTATGTCTTCGATGTTGCTGACGCAACCACTGAGTCCTCCCTGATCCAGGATGCCCTGGATCTGATCAAGGTGGTACCCAATCCCTATGTGGTTGGGTCTCTGTGGGAACCGGAATTTGGCGAATTGCGGAAAGAGCCCTTGAGACAGATCCAATTTATCCATCTCCCATCCAGTTGTGAGATCTACATCTTCACCCTGGCTGGGGATCTGATCAAAACCATCTCCCATGAGTCCTTTTCCGGGACCCAAACCTGGGATCTGCGTGCAGAGGGTGGTCGCGAGATAGCAGCGGGGATATATCTCTATCAGGTTCGAGGTGAAAATTTTCAATACTTCAACAGATTTGCGGTGATAAAATGAGAGCCTTAAACAAGTTTTATGTGTATCAGGTGTTAATCGCTTGTGTGATGACGGGATCACTGACTGCACAGAACCCCAATCTGGGTTCGGCTGGTGCACAATTTTTGAAGATCCCAATTGGTGCTCGCTCGGCAGCCCTTAGTGGGGCTGTTACTGGCATGTCAGAAGATGCCGCGGCCCTCTTCTGGAATCCGGCTGGCATCGCCCAGAACCACAAACAGTCCGCTCATTTTTCATATATCCCTTGGATGCAATTTTTTGATATCACCGCCTTTTCTTATACACTGAAGCTGAAGGATAAAGGCACTCTGGGATTCCATGCGCTGACCCTGGGCATGGAGAAAATGCAAATCACTACAGAGCAGAAACCTGAAGGGACAGGGCAGTACTTCGATGCTCAAGATCTGGAAATGGGTCTCACCTATGCCCGCCAGCTTACAGATCGTTTCAGTATGGGTTTATCGGCAAAAATACTTTATCAACGAATCTGGAATGAAACTGCCAATGGCCTGGCCTTTGATGTGGGTACTCATTACAGCATCGATTTCCAGAATTTGGTTCTGGCCATGTCTATGAAAAATTTTGGCTCGGATCTGAAAATGGAGGGTCCTGAGCTTCTCACCGTTGTTGATGAAAATGATCAATTCCCTAATCGACTGATCCAGACCATGAAGCAGACCGAAGCCTATCCCCTTCCCCTAAGTTTCCAATTTGGCGTCGCCGCTGATCTGCTCAATACAGCCTTCCTCCACTCAAGGCTGGCCATAGATGCAGTCCACCTCAACGACAATACTGAACGCATCAATATTGGGCTGGAAAACACCTTTGCCCGGCAGTTCATCCTTCGAGGCGGTTATTCCCTGAATGATGATGAAGCCAGGGGTTCGCTTGGTTTGGGCTTGAATCAAAAACTGGGTGATATGATCCTTAAACTGGATTATGCCTATGTAATGCACGAACGGCTGGAGGACACACGTTTTATGTCTCTCAGTCTGATCTTTTAATATGTCTGGAGAGAAAATGACAGTTTTTCCGCTAGTCCAGAGATGCTTAGGGAGGGTATCTCTACTACTACTCAGCTCCACATTCCTGCAAGCTGCTGACAGCTATGTTCCTGAGCATTACCCGCAGCGTCTACATAGCTACAGCGAGGTGACACAACTCTTAACTGGCCTGTGTGACGATCCCTATTTTAGTGTGGAACAGTCTGGGGAAAGCACAGAGGGTCGCGCCCTTTGGTTATTAAAAATTGCACATCCCGATCAAGTCATCAAAACTAGGATGTTTTTCTATGCGCAACAACATGGAAACGAACCTGCTGGTAAAGAAGCGCTGCTGCATATCGCCAAAGCCATCCGGGATGATCACAAGATATTGCCAAAGGGAACTGCCTTATGGTTTATGCCCATGGTGAATCCAGATGGGGCTGAAAAGGACCAACGCCGAAATGGCGCAGGTGCAGATCTGAACCGGGATCACATGACCCTGGAACAGCCAGAGACCCAGGCCCTTCATCGTGCTTTTAGGAGCATCCGCCCCCAGGTGTCCATTGACTGTCATGAATTTGGTCGAGATAGTCAGGACTATGTGTCAGAAGGCTGGATCGAATGGCCTGAAATTATGATGGATTATGCAAACTACCCTCTCCTCGGTGATAAGATTGTGGCACAAGGTGCCTCATTAGTGGAGCGGATGGAACCTGCAATGTTGAAAAAAGGCATCAAGTTCCACAGATATTTTGTGGGTGGCGTTCCTCCGGATGGTGAACAGCGTTTTAGTGCACCTGATATGGATGGTGGTTTAAATGGAGCCGGGATTTATGGCGGCTTATCCTTTATTATTGAAGTTGGTGTCTATCGAAATAGCAACGAGGACAATCATGATCTTCCACGGCGAGTCTATAATTATACTGAATTGCTGTTGGAGGTGCTTAACGACAAAATATTACGTAAGCAGGCAATGACATCACTTGAAACTACAACTACGCCCAAGACCCCTTTATGGGTGCCTACCAACTACTTTTGGGCAAGGCTGGATGAATCCGTAGTGGACTTACCTGTTATTGATGCAGCCACAAAAGAAGCAAAAATGATCGCTGCCCCAAACTTTATGACAGATCTGGTAATCAAAAAGCGAGTTGCTGTACCTGAAGCTTACCTGGTCCCTCCCGAATATGCCACAATTTTCGAACAACTTTTATCTGCCCACGCCATTCCCTTTCAAGTTCTTGGTAATACGACTGATCTCACAGTAGAACATTGCCTGCTTGACACTGTAGAAGCGGAATTCGATGAACTTTATCATCGTTACGGTGGTCGTGTCATCACAACGCGCACTTCACCTCAGCGTGTTCAGGCGCCCAAGGGCAGCTTGCTTATTCCTATCGAGCCTATACATGCGAATCGGGTTTTAGCACTTTTGGAACCCTTGCAAATGTATGGTTTATATCAATATCCAACATATAGAAAGTTAGTGGATGAAAGCAGACGGATACCTGTTTCTCGATTGATTTCATCGAGTCCATAGGTCTTAGTGCAAACTATCGACTACGAATTATACTTAGGCTTATATTCCAAGTCTATCTAGCGTAATCGTCGTAAGAATACCTCCCAATAATTTTTTGACACAATCTCTGTAACTTACCGACTATCAGATACATATTCAGGACTTAAAATCCCTCGGCCCTTTCCTTCTTCCCTTTCGACCAGTTCTCGCTTCCCAGCTTCGACGTGGCAGGCACCACTAAGAGTCTTCAACGTTTGGCGAGCAGTATTTGACAATCTTGTAACCAACGGTTATTGATCCACTGGATACACAAACATCAGCTGACTCTTAAAACATAATCCGTAAGCCAATTCGCCAACGAACATCCTTTTCTAAACTGGTAATAGGGATTTTTTCCCAGATCGGTACCTGGATGAGTGACTCAAGAATCATAGAACTATAGGTGTACTTGAATCCTGGTGATAAAAAGACCACTGATTCTATTTCGTCCATCCCGACTACAGAAGATTGATCTGCCTTATCTATTAGAAGATTGAATTCAAAACCGGTGCCAGCGCCATGTTTTTTAATCCTCCTATTGGAAGCTGTCTCGCCACCGCACCGTCCAGGGAGTATTCCCATCCTCTTGTCATTTCAGCCTGCTGGAAAAGGATATCCTGGATTCGATAGGTCGTACTTCCATCGAATGCCCAGGTACCTCGCCTTAAGGACAGGTAGAGCCCTGGCGTAAATGACCAATAGTCATCAGAAAACCCGTCCTCGCCAGTGGGTAAAGTCAGTTTTGCCGTGGCAGCAATACCAAGTGTGTGGTATCTGGTATTGGTTCTATGTATAAGATACTTGACAAGCAGATTGAGATCTGCGAGACCAGTGCTATTGTTCACAACCCCCATCATGGTCATCTCTCTATTCATCC
>JABMOS010000111.1 GCA_013203185.1 Fidelibacterota bacterium
AATCAAGCATGTTAATGTTTGCACAAGCATTACAACCACAGGGCGGATCAACTTGCATTTCAGCTATTGTACCTGCAAAGGCATCATAAATGACATCAACCTGTTGCAATAAGTCAACACCTTCCCCAACGGTTTCCTCGGGAACATGACATAGGATAGCGTCTCCCTGAAAATTAGAAACTTGCAAGGGCGCACTAATCACATCAAGTTGGGATTCAAATAGAGCCTGGATGATATTATGGGCATGATCCAACTCTGATTTGTTGAGGAAAATGGTGTATCCCGTGATATCTGTAATGATGAAATAACCATTTTTGATCTGGGCACTCATTGGTTTGTCATATCAAAGGAAATCTGAAAACGGGCTCTGAGTTTTTCCAGGATCACTCTTTCTTCATCCACCAGACCATCAGCTTTTGCCAGCTCCACGGCCATGATATATGCTTGGAGTTTCTGCTCTGAGTTGAGTGTTGTGCCAGCTGCACTGATCACAGTATCAATGGCGGGTGGGGCCAAACAAAACCCATTGTTGTCCAAACTGTTAAATAATTTGGTGCGAGTTGATGCCAGTAACGAGCTGAATTCAGCTTGGGACATGCCTGAAAAATCCTGTGTATTTTTGACATGGGCATGGAGAAAATCACGTTCCTCTACGGAACCCACATCGTCTGCACTACATATTAACCAGGTGATTGCTGCCATTGCTTCTGCAGGTCTATCGAATTGAATGTCCATCCCTTTTCCTCCCTTATTAGATAACAAAGATATAATTTTAATATGTGACTATATTAGTCTTTATTAAGGGTAAATCAATAATTATCAGGGAGCATCAGGGCAGGATAATCAACGCTGAGTTAAAGGGGCAAAATTGATCTGACGCAGCGAGTGTGGAAGCTAATGGGACGTGGCGAGTTGTTCAACCTGGGAAAAAACGCGGAGTAGATTACCACTCCAGATTTTTTGAATGTCAGTTTTGCTATACCCCCTGTTGAACAGTTCCTTCGTAATATTAGGTAGTTCACTTACATCGAAACAGTCAGATAAGGCGGCGCCACCATCAAAATCGGTTCCTATGCCAACATGGTCGATGCCTACGATCTTTACCATGTGATCTATATGATCTACTGCATCTGCTACGCTGGGTAATTCTCTTGGAAAATTTCGATTTAACTCACTCCATTCCAGACGATATGCCTCTCGATTGGCGACAGGTTGGCGATCGATGTTTTTCCACTTCTTACTGAGTGCTGCACGTGCTGAATCCCGGGCATCCTGAGGTGGATCGGGAGTAATATAGTCGCTAAGCAAACACATCTGCACAACACCGCCCTTTGTGGCGATGAGGGTCAAGAGACTATCACTCAAGTTTCTGGCATTGTCACACATGGCCCTGGAGCAGGAATGTGAGGCAATGACTGGTGCTGTTGAGGCTGCTACTGTTTGTTCCACCGTAGCCTCGCTGGTATGAGAAATATCAATCATCATTCCCAGGTGATTCATTCGCTTGACCACATCCAAACCAAAGGGACTCAAACCGCCAAACTCAGTGGTGTCATTTGAGGAGTCACAGAGTTCATTATTGGTCATGTGACATAAGGTGATATAGCGAATCCCTCGATTATAAAACAGGTCCACATTCTCAATGTCGGTTCCTAGAGGGTAGCCATTTTCCATACCAAGATATATGGCATGTTTGCCCATAGATTGGAGTCGACTTGCATCCCCGGAGCGGGCCACAATTTCAGCAGACTGAGGCAGCTTGGATATTGTTGATTCCACCAGATCAAGAATATCCAGCGCTTTTTGTTTAATCGCGCTATGACCTGAGTCTGTACGTGCTCCCTGGGGAGTCCAGACTGCGAAAAAGACCGCATCAAGGCCCCCTTCATCCATGCGTGGAAAATCCAGTTTGCTGTTGTATTCATGGGGATCATGACGCTGACTTAGATCAATCCCCTCATATTTGAGGCGTAGGGGTGTGTCCACATGGGTATCAATGGTGAGGATACTTTGATGAAAAGCGAGAATTTCTGATTCAGTCATGGGGTGATGCACCTTGGTTCTTGCGCATGTCAACAGCAAGATGCTGACCATGGATGTGAGTACAAGGGCTGCTCTCCTTGTATAAAAAGGGAACTTAATCATCGTGTTTCTTGTCGACGATCTTCCTGGACCCGCCTATTGGTGTTCTTTCTTCTGTCTACCTCCACCTCAATGTTCTGCTTGCGGCGATCTTCACTGCGACGTTCTTTTGATTTTTTTGCTGGTTTTTGGTCAACCATATTTTTTTTCTCCTGGCGTGTGTCATTTGATCTGAAAGCATGTGTTGAGTGTCTCAAGTTAAGAATCGAGTCTTAGTTATCAAGCCGCAAGGATCGCTGCTTCTATTTCAGATAGATCATCTTGATTGTTTGTGAGAATTCTCCTGCTTGTAAGCGACAGAAATAAACGCCTGTACTCACCATTTCACCTCGCTGATCTCGAGCATCCCATTCCAGGCTATACATTCCTGCCAATTTGTATCCAGCAGAAACTGTTGCAACTTCCTGACCCTGAATATTATAAATGACCAAAGACACATCCTGGACCTCTGGTATTTGATACTGAAGGGTAGTTTGCGGGTTAAAAGGATTGGGGTAATTTTGATCCAGAGCATAGCTCACTGGTAATTCAGGCCCAATGGATACTGGGTAAAGATTCTGCAAATATTGGATTGTGAGCGCATAGCCCCAATCATAATCCCCAAGCAGAAAATAGTGGGTACTCCCCGTCACCCAAACGGTTCCACGGAGATCCACCACAATATCTGAAG
Source organism: Fidelibacterota bacterium (assembly GCA_013203185.1). Classification (GTDB taxonomy): domain Bacteria; phylum Fidelibacterota; class UBA8477; order UBA8477; family JABMPR01; genus JABMPR01. The sequence continues at coordinate 2,813 of JABMOS010000111.1, forward strand.
GATCATCATAGGAGTATCCACCGCCTGTAAAGTGCTTTTTCCAGAGCTGCTCACCAGCCTCTGAATATTTTAGAGTGGTAACATCAAAGCTGCCTGTTTCCGATAAACTCTGACCGGTTACATAAATAGCACCTGTGCCATCTCTGGTCATAGACTGGAGTTGATCATCTCCCTGCCCACCGCCGTCATAGGTATTTGTCCACAGTAGGTCTCCCACAGAGTTGTATTTCAAGGTGACAAAATCTTTGCCGCCAGTAAGTCCATAGCTAGAGCCACTCACCACAACTCCCCCTCGATTGTCCACAGATATATGGCTGGCCTGGTCCTTAAAATTTGCTTCCCCATCGAAATCTCTCACCCAGATCTGATTGCCTCCAGGGGTGTATTTAATAGTGGTGATATCATCATTCAGGGCAGCGCCAATGGTGTAGCCAGTCACGTATATATTTCCAGCAGGATCGAGATCAATTGCCGTGGCGTAGTCATTGGAATTCACAGCACCATTGTAGCGCACCACCCATTCTTCAGAGCCAAACATATCATATTTTACTGTAGTATAGTCGATATTGAATCCCGTTCGAAAACTTCCACCTGTGACATAGAGATTCTCGTCATCATCCAGTACCAGATCCACAGCGATATCGCTTCCATAATTTGGGCCAACATATCTGGCGACCCAGGTCTCGTTGCCTAAACCATCATACTTGATGGTGGTATAATCATAGTTGGTGAGGCTGCCAGTACTAAATCCTGTCACATAGACATGTCCATTGCTATCAACAAGGAGCTTCATTGCTTCATCATCGTTATTTCCTGGGCCATCATACGTAGTGGCCCACAGTTGATCCCCTGCTGCGGAATATTTGAGGGTGATAATATCTCTGTCACCATTCAACCCTTCTGTGTAACCCGTGATGAGAATATTGCCCTCTGAATCAGTTAGAATATCTCGAGCCACATCATGGCTATTGCCAGCTCCGTTATATTCACTGGACCAAACCAGGAGGCCGGTTGAATCATATTTGATAATCGAGATATCTGCCCCATTCGAGGGGTTCATGATGATTCCGGTTACATAAGCATTGCTGTAGCCATCGGTAGCTATGCCCACCCCCAGATCCAGACTATTGCCCGGTCCGTCATATTGTGTATTCCAGGTTTCGGTACCATCTGCTTGATATTTGAGGATGGAATAGTTTTCAAGATTTAAGATTGAGCTGGCTATACCGCCTACAAGAACATCATCGTCCATATCCAGTGCCAGATAGAAAGCGACGTCATCGACACCTTCACCCCCATCAAACAAGGTTGACCACATCTCCACACCAGCAGTATCATATTTCACTGTGACGATATCAGTAGTCTGGTTATTGGATTCGGTTATACCTGTTACAATCACATTGTTTTCGCTATCCAGGATGAGAGACGTTGCTTCATCATAGCCCCCAAAAAGATTATTGGTATAGCTCGAAGCCCAGGATTCTGTCCCAGTTGAGTCCCATTGAACCGTGGTATAATCGAAGCCATACAGGCCTCCGTAACTAAGTCCTGTCACCGTAACATTCAGGCTGTCATCAACAACAATATCAGAAGCCCAACTATCGCCTTCCCCTGATATTCCACGGCGAATACCCCAGATTTGAGATCCAGCAGAATCATATTTTAGGGTGTAATAGTCAAAATAGTCATCATAGTATTGGCTCACCCCTGTGACATAAGTCTGGCCCTGACTATCTACAGCTATACTGGTGGCAACATCTGTACCTGTGATGCCATCAAATTGGGTGGACCATACTTGAATACCATCAGCAGAATACTTGATGATACCATAATCATTATTGGTGGTCTCTCCTGTTGTGATTCCTGCCACGTATACATTGCCACTATCATCCAGGGTAATATCTGTGATCCAATCATCAGCCCAGGCACTGCCATTAAAAAGCATATCCCAAAGCAAATTCCCATCATTGTCAAATTTTAGTGTGGCAAAATCAGCTTCTACTGCTGCAGAATAGCTATACCCCCCGATAAAAATATTACCCAGAGCGTCCAGCTCCATGTCATTGGGAAAATCGTTATTCAGCCCCTCGCCAGCATACTCAGCCACCCATTGCTGCACACCGGATGGATCATATTTGATGACCAGAATATCAGAGTCAATAAATGGACTCCAGCGATAACCGCTTACATAGACATTTCCAGCATCATCCACTAGAACGTCATCACCATACGTATCGACTATTCCATCCTCGGTGTAAGTCTGGCTCCAGACCAGGTTACCTGAAGCATCATATTTGATGGTAAGCCATTCAAAGTCGCTGTTGCCTGTGACAAAGACATTGCCTGCTGCATCTGTGGTTATTCCAGTCAAGACGTCTGTACTGGGCATGGAACCGGATCCATATTCATTTATCCACCCCAGATCAACACTATCTGTCCTGATATCATTTACCTGCCAGATTGGGGCAAATGCATTTTCAGCCCCAAGACCAGGCATCATTGCTGCCTCTCTATAGTCCTTGATGAGGGCGCTGGGACTCATATCAATCAATCTTCCCATTCTTGGATTGGCGCGATCGTTTATGAGAGTAGCATCATCTACACTTTTTCTGGTTCGACCCATGCTGCTGCTGAGTAACAATAATGACAGGATAAAAAGGGTTGCTGGCTTCAGATTTGAACGCATGGGGGTTCTCCAAAATTGGAATTAATACATTAGCTTGAAGTATGGCTAAAAACCTGCGTAATTCAAAAATATTTCAGCCCAGAGATTCATCACAATTTGGCGTAGAATTCGGATATATTTGGCCTTGATAAATTTAGCTATAACTTCGAAACTGAACGATTTGGAGAACTAGACATGAACGATAAGCTTGTTGTCATTATCAGTAGTGGCGATGCTGGGAAAGCTCACGCAGGAGCCACCTATGCTGTGAATGCCTTAAAATATGCCTGGATGGAAGAGGTGAAGTTATACTTCTTCGGTCCTGCTGAAGCGCTCCTGCTCACTGACAAAAAACTTCAGGCACTGTTGGCGGAATACCAAAATGAGAATGAAACAGCAATCGCCTGTAAGTATGTCGCTGAGGAAGGTGGTATCAGCCATGAGTTCGCAGCCTTGGATGTCCCTGTCCAATATATCGGTGAACAAATATCTACTCTGATTAAAGATGGCTATACGCCAATGGTCTGGTGATTTTGGAGTAAAAAAAAGCACCCTTCCAGTCTGGGAGGGTGCTCTTAAAGGGTTTAGCTCAGTGTTATTATCTCACACACCGAAAACCAATGGTGTTATAGGCTGCATCGGGGATACCCTCACTTCGTTTCCAGACCTTGAGGTTATCCGTGTAGTTGGACCAACTTCCCCCGCGCAATACGTAGGAGTCATTGGCACCATCAAAATAGGAATCTGTCCATTCCCAGGCGTTTCCCACCATATCATAGAGACCAAAAGGACTCACACCAGAGGTTTGTCCCACGGGCAACATTTCATCCGAGCACCCTGAAAAATTCGCCAGATCGCAGGTTGGATTAGTATTGCCCCAGGGATAGTCAAATTCAGTATCTGCACGGGCTGCGACTTCCCATTCAGCTTCCGTTGGAAGTGACCAGCCATAGAAGGTGGCAAATGCATCGGCACCATGCCAGGTAACACCCACCACTGGATGGAGTCCATAGCCAGGATCTATAGAGAAGGCTGACCCATCCCATTGTATGTGGCTGCCTGTCATGGCCAGATTGTAGACAACACTGTCAACAGCGCCTCCTCTAAAATTTGTTACCACTTCGTCGTAAACGATCTCACCAGCAACCAAGGCTTCTTCCATAAATGCAGCAAATTGATTATTGGTGACCTCATAGCGCATCATCTCAAAATCAGCCAGGACAGTGTGTTCGAAGACACCTGACGGAACAACTACATTTCCTATGGTATAGGTACCGGCATCAATGGTTTCCCATTCAGAATACAACCAGGCAATACTTCCTGTGGCTTCATTTGTATAATCTGATTCCTGGCCATTGGCAAAGGCAGAAACCTTATAACTATACTCAATACCATAATTCAGACTGTAGTCTGTATACTCGGTAACATCAGCACCAAGTGAAACCAGCGGGGTATCAAAATCGAAACCTGTCCCATCATTGCGATATACTCTGAAACCTTCTTCTGCAGATGAGTTATCCTCCCATTCCAGAAGAATTTCTGTATCGTAGGAAGTGGCAATCAGACCTGAGGGTGTTATGTCCACAGGTGACTGCACATTGATAATGGGCGTATAATTTGATTGCTCAGTATCCGTATATGCGGCTACTCGGTAGCGATAGATGGTGTAATATTCCAGATTATCATCTGAAAAGAAGGTGTAGTTAGCGCCTAGATTGCCGATTTCAACAAAAGTGCCTGATCCATCATCCCGTTCAATTGTAAATCCATCCTCAAATGAACAATTATCTGTCCAGGAGAGATCAATGCTATTATTCTGAGTCACCGCCTGAAAATTTATTGGTGTAAAGGCAATAGGAGATTCAACAGTAATGGTGGCACTATAACCTGATTGTAGTGTGGCAGTAAAGGCAGAAATGCGATACCTGTATGTTACACCCTCAAGAAGATCTCCGTCTGCATAAGTGGTGACATTGGCTCCAACATCAGCCAAGAGCACAAAACCAGAACCCACATCGCGCTCTACATGAAACCCTGTTTCAAAGATACAGTTATCCTGCCAGGATAAATCTATTGAATTGGTATTTGGAAACGCAAATAGTGAAGATGGTGTGAAGGTCAGCGGTGAGATGATAGTGGTGATATTCGAATAGTTCGAAACTTCCTCAGAAGTAAAGGCGGAAGCACGATATCTATACTCAATACCATATTCCAGGTCTGAATCTGTGAAATTAGTAGTATTGGCAGCAACCTGACCTATTTCCTCAAACCCAAGACCGGCATCCCGCTCAACAGTAAAACCTTCTTCAAAGGTGCACAGGTCTGTCCAACGCACTGCAATGGTGTTTCCAATGGCTGTTGCATAGAGACTAAAGGGAGCGAAAATAATGGGAGAGCTAATGCCCACAGACCAGGCATACTCAGACTGTTCACCATTGGAAGTGGCAGCGACTCGATATTGGTAGTACTCACCTTCAGTCAAATCAATATCTGTGTAACTGGTGACGTCAATTCCTACAGTACTCTGAACCACATAGCCTGCACCTTCATTGCGCTCGATGACAAATCCGTCTTCAAAAATACACTCGTCGTTCCAGTTCAGCGTAATAGAGGTGTCATTACTAACAGCAACTAAATTTGTAGGTGCGAAGCCCATGGGTGAGCGGATAGAAGATGAGATGGCATAATCTGACATATCTGAACCAGTGTAGGCAACAAGACGATATCTATAGATCACGTCATAGGTCATGTCTGAATCCAGGTAATTCGTTGTATTGGCGCCCAGGGTAACAACATGGGCATAACCGGCTCCAGCATTACGCTCCAGAATATATCCTGATTCAAAATTACAATTGTCGTTCCAGACCAATTGGATACTATTGCCTGCATGACTGGCTGTTAGATATGAAGGGGCAAACTGGAGTGGAGATAACCTGGAGACTTCCCAACTGTAATTGGACATTTCACCATCAGCTATGGCAGCAACCCTGTAATGGTAAACGATTCCATATTCCATATCCTGATCCAGATAACCTGTGATATTTTCATCTATTTCAGCGAGGATGACAAAACCAGATCCTGCATCTCTTTCTAGCACAAAGCCATCTTCAAAAATACAGTTATCTGTCCAGCGTAATTGGATTGAAGTATCAACTGCTGTGGCTGTCAAACTCGTTGGAGCAAAATTGAGTGGAGATCCGACTCCTGAGGTTGTTGTATAGCCGGATCGCTCATCAGGGATATAGGCGGCCACGCGGTAATAATACCAGGCATCTTCTTCAATATCGAAATCTGTCCATGTTGTCACATCAGCATCAACACTGTCCAGTGTGAGATATCCACTTCCTGTAATTGAACTTTCGCTTCTCTGAATGATGAATCCACTCTCAAAAACACATCGATCCTCCCAGTTGAGGACAATGGATGTATCGCTTGGTGTCAGCGAAAGGTTGGTGGGGGCAAAAACCAGGGGTGAATAGATGGAAAAGTAGGTGGAATAATCAGATTGCATGGTTTCTGTAAAAGCTGCTACCCGATATCGATAGTAGCGATCATACTGTAAATCAGCATCCTCATAACCTGTAACATTGGGACCTAGTTCTACCAGAGGTAGATATCCTAAGCCAGCATCCCGTTCCAATCGATAACCTGATTCAAAAATACAGTTGTCATCCCACCGTAAAATAATGGTAAGTGGGGTTGCATCGGCAGCCAGACCACTGGGACTAAAGCCAAGTGGGGAGTTAGCTATGTAAATATTTGAGAATTCTGAAATGACGTCGTCATAATAAAGGGCAATTCGATATCTGTATTGTGTAAGTCGTCAAAGTAATTCGGACAAGATCGCT
>JABMOS010000112.1 GCA_013203185.1 Fidelibacterota bacterium
ACCTAATTGAAAGGATTATTATGGAAAAAGGTATGATAAAAGTAAGTGTCCTGTATGCAAATGGAGATGGAAAAACCTTTGATATGGATTACTACCTCAACAAGCACATCCCTCTGGTTGGCGGTCTTCTTGGAGACGCTGTCAAAGGTGCATCAATTGAAAAAGGCATAGCTGGTGGAGCTCCTGGATCCGTGGCTCCCTATGCCACCATGAGCAATCTCTATTTTGATAGTGTCGCTGATTTTGAAGGTTCTTTTGGGCCAAATGTTGACCAGATCATGGGCGATTTGCCCAACTTCACAAATATTGAGCCTAGCATTCAAATCAGTGAAGTGATGTAGCTCATTAGCAGAAACAACTGTTGTATCAGCCCCAGCATTATTGTGAATGCGTATATGCTGGGGAATTTTTCTCCCCTTTTTATAGCGGATTACTCTTTGAAATGAATAACTGATTTTGAATTGGTGTTGCTCATTTTAGGTCACTTCAGCAGACTGCTTCCTTGGTTTGAGAAATGGCAGTAATATGAGGGGTATAAATGCTATCCAACCATCCATAAACAGAACTTTTGCGTAGCCATACAGATCGGCGTGTTTACCCTGCCATAGGCTTGAATAAGAATAAACAAAATTATGGAGAGCCATGTAGCCGGTAAATTGCGTAGCTGCCACTGCAGGGCTGGTCAGGCCCATGAAAACTGCCGTAGAAGTTCCCTGCACCAATCCACTGGCAAAACTGTAGGCGATTGACACATAAAAAAACATTTCGATGGTGACACCAGCCGTTCCATCAATTCCTGTAAACTGTCGAGCCAGAAAAAAGGTGGGGATGGTCGTCAGGACATACCAGGCACCTAGAGCTTTGCGGTGTCCAACTCTATCAGATATCCATCCTCCCAGGACACAACCTGTCGCCGCGAAAATCGTACCCAGCATGGTCAGTTTTGCGATTTGATTTTCATCCATTCCAAGATCCACCTGGAGGGCACTTCCCAGAACCAGACCCAAAGCCAATGCTCCGAAGGGCAACAGTGAGAAGATCACTCCGGCAATGGGACCTGTCCCCGATTTAAAGAATCCCTGGAAGAGCTCCTTGAAGAAATGTTTAAGCGTCTTGATTATTTCTCCAGTCACACTTCCTTGAGAAACAACCTTGTCAACGACTTCAGATACTGGCTCCTGTATCCGTAGTGTCACAAATACCAAAATCAGGATTAACATGAGCAAAACAAATGGGAATGAAAACGCAAACCCAAACTTACCAGCGATTAGCAATGCCCCACTGCCACCGATGGCCTGTCCCAGATAGGATGAACCAAACATGAATCCATTGGCAATGCCTCGTTCGTGCTCTGGTAAAACTTTAATGGCCAGGGCATCGATGGCCACATCTTGAGTTGCTGCAAAAATATTGTGAATGACAATGAGAGTTGTCAACAATTGGATATTGGTGGAATAGTCAAAGAAAACCACTATTCCCAGTGTACCTATCATTGCTGCCTGCGCTCCGGCAATCCAGGTTCGTTTGGATCCAAATCGTTTAAATTCTACCAGGTCTACCAGGGGTGCCCAGGCCCATTTCAATCCCCAGGGAGCATAAAGGGAGGCTGTGAAGAGACCGATCTCAGTCAGACCAACACCACTCATCCGCAGATGAGTTGCCAGTGCAATGGCACTGAATCCAAAGGGAATTCCTTCGGATAGATAGAGGAGAGAAAATGCCAGCAGTCTGCCATTTTTTGTCTTAAGCGCATTTTTAGACAGCATATGTTTCCTTATCCGCTCCACACAATTTTCAACAGTGAATGCTAGAAGAAGTGATCTCCCGCTTGGACTTCCGCACTAAGATAGACTCAGGAAATAAACTTCAAACCGAGATTTTTGAGCTCCTGGTTTTCGAAAAAGTAGTGTTTGGGAAGAATAATCAAAATAGCTATTGCATTCTCTCGCTAATAGCACCTATACTTACACCGATGAGAATTAGCACCAATATATATGCCCTTAATGCGTGTTGCTGTTGTCACATGGAAATGTGTGGAATAACCGGCATGTAGCTAATCGTACAACATAATTAGTTTTTAAAAGCCCCCGGTTATTCATCGGGGGCTTTTTTTTACCACGATCAACAAGCTTCAGACCCAGGTAGATCATCTACAGGAATCTGAATCGAAACGAAGGATACAAAAGATGGAAGTAGCAGATCTTAAAATAAGAACCAATCAGAGAAAACGTGTCTACGAGAGTATCGCTGATATGATTGGAAATATTGACAACCCAACACCTGTGGTGATGCTCAATAAAAGAGCGAACCCTCATCCAAATTTTAACCTGGGGATTAAGCTGGAGCGTCACAATGTTTTCGGGTCAATTAAAGACAGGGTGGCTTTAAAGATGATTCAAAATTCTCATATTCTGACTGATCAAACTATTCTGGAAGCTTCATCAGGGAACACCGCCCTGGCACTGGCTGCACTGGGAAATGCTATGGGTCTACCTGTGGAGATTGCCATTCCTGAAAGAGCGCCCAGTGATAAAAAAGACATACTGAAAGTGCTGGGTGTCTCAGAGCTGTGGGAAGCTGATGATCAACTCTGTCCTTTGTATCCAAACGAAGGTGCCCGAGGCCTGGCCAAGGGATTGGCTGAAAGCCCTGCCTATGATGGGAAGTATGTGTATTTAAATCAATACGAGAATGATCTTAACGTTCAAGCCCATTATGAATCTACTGGACCAGAAATCTGGAATCAATTTGATGGAAATATTGATGTGTTTTTTGCCGGTTTTGGAACAGGTGCTACCATATCTGGTGTTGGAAAATTCCTCAAGGAAAAGAATCCCAACATCAAAATTATCGGTGTGGAACCATCCACGGCGAATCACTCCATTTCAGGTTTAAAACGAATTAGTGATTTGGCCGATGAGTACATACCTGAAATTTTAGATATGTCCTTGGTGGATGAGGTACTTGAGGTCAGTGATGATGATGCTTTTCAGACTGGCATTATGCTGGCAAGGCAAGCGGGATTATTGGTTGGCCCCAGCTCTGGTGCCATTATCTGGGCAGCCCTTGAGTATGGAAAAAGCCATCCTGGAATTGGGGTTGCCATCTCCCCAGATGATGCCTTTAAATACACCCGCTTGTATACTGACTATTTAGACAAGCAGGCTGGACAGAATACGCCCTAGGACGAGGGCATGCTAACCACATCTCATATACACAAATTACAAAGGATATCACTGTGAATACATCTAAACGAAAACGTCTGGCTCTCATTGCTTCAAAAGGCACCTTGGATTGGGCCTACCCCCCTTTCATTCTCGCGTCCACAGCAGCAGCAATGAACATGGAGGTGGGAATATTTTTCACCTTCTATGGTCTACCTCTGCTCAATAAGAAGATTGATGCAAAGGTCGCTCCCCAGACCAACCCGGCTATGCCCATGAAAATGCCTTTTGGATCTGAGAATTTCCAAAATATGGAATGGCCCATACCCAATATTCTGGCAAACAATATTCCTGGCTACGAAACCATGGCTACCTCCTTCATGAAAAAATCCTTTGCCAAAAAGGGAGTCGCCAGCATTGAACAATTACGGGAAATCTGTGTCGAATCAGGTGTCCGGTTGATCGGATGCCAGATGACCATGTCAGTCTTTGGCTTTGAACCTGACCAGTTTATTGAGGGTGTTGAATTTGGCGGGGCAGCAACATTTTTGGAATTTGCTGCTGATGCTGATATCTCACTCTTTATCTAACCACACCACTTTTAAACAACGTTATTTATAAAGGAATAGAGATGAATACAATTACATATGATCAAGAGTTGGACTGCAGGGGATTGAACTGTCCGTTACCAATTTTGAAGACCAACCAGACCATTTCCAAAATGGATGTGGGTCAAATTTTAAAGGTTGAAGCCAGTGATCCTGGCTCAGTAAGCGATATGCTGGCCTGGAGCAAGCAAACAGAGAATGAACTGATTACCCATCATGTAAATGGAGAGCTTTATACCTACTATATTAAAAAAAGCTAGATTTTGAATTCATTTTGAACCATGAGAAAATAATTGAGATACTTTGAATGTTAGTAAATTGCTTGCCTTATGCATGCCCTCAAATAATAACTTCTATATACAAAACACAATTTCTTGGAGGTGATTGAAATGTTGAAAAATGTGGGCTGGATTGACAGGGGCTTCAGGTTTTTTTGGGCGGTGTTTTTAATATGGTTTGGACTCTTCTTTCTAGAGGGAATCCATGGGAATATTTTGGGCATACTGGTCTCAGTGACTGCCCTGCTTCCCCTCTATATGGTGATAACTCAATCCTGTTTTGTTTTCCGATGGTTCAACATTCACTCACTTTCAAAGAAAGAAATTCTGAGGTTTGGAGATTCTGAAAGCACTGGGAAAAATTAATTCTCGATAAGATGCTGGGCAAAACCCCTTAATCTGGATACCTGGTCAGCAGCTTTCAGCCGACCAAGGGCTAAGACCCCGAAAGTTATCACAATGAGGAGTCCTGAGAATAGTGTGACTACCAGGGCTAGCACAGGTGAGTCTCCAATGGTCATCTGGGAGAGTGACATCATCAACGCAGCCAGGAAAACTACTGCACCCAGAATCACAAAGAACATTGCCAGGGTAAACATAGATGAATTGGGACCGATCGATTCATAAAAGGTGGTCTCACTTCCCTCACCTTCAAGGCGGAGTGTCAACTCAGGTGACCACCAGTGCTGCTCTTCCTGCTTTACATTCATAGAGATCAAGTGATTGGCAATTTGGATTGTGAATGGTTGGTCCTCGGCCTTTTGGGAATTGACAAATTTTCTCAAGAGTTCTGCTTGTGAGAGAGGGTTGCTATATGCTCTGCGAAGGTTTATCCCCATTTGAAATCCAATCTGATTTGATTAAGTGATACATTTTATCATATTTGCCTGGGAAAGTCAAGTCCAGGAAGTAGAGGATTAATCAGAGCGAATCAAAAAAACTAAGCGTTTATCTTCATCTTCTATTTCATATGTGGATTTACCCATGAGACAGATATGGGTAAAAAAAAAGGCCTCCAGGTGGAGGCCTTTTTAAGGGAGGATGTGTTACTTCAAAAAACTTATTACTAGCAAAGCATTCAAAAGAAGAAAGATGGATGTTCTAACGAAGATTTGCACTGTCTTTGATTGTTTCTTTGGATCGGTCATTATGTATTGATTCCTAATATTATCATCATTCATTTCCAGGCATGACATATGCATTTTCTGTGCCATCGAAGCAAGTATTAACAGGCAATCTTTAAGAAATTTTGGGAATTATTTTTAACCGTCCCTTTGGGTAGGTCTTCACTGAATTTCTGATGAGATTATTGCCCAATCCAGGAGGGTATAATGTGCTTGCTCACTCATCCTTGGCCAGATAACTTCCTGCAATAACAGAAACAATGGGGGTTACCATTAATTCAGGGGGCTGATGCTTATACCCCTGTTTTTAATGCGTCTAACAACTTGGTGAAGGAGTCAATATGTACGAATCAATGGTCAATTATTGGGCAGTTCTGGTTTCTGCTCTGGTATTTTTTGGAATAGGAATGTTGTGGTATGGAATCCTTTTCTCAAAAGCGTGGATAAAATCAATGGGCTTGAGTGAAGCGGATCTGGAAGCCCAGAAGGCTGATGAGAACATGGCCATGTCCTTTGGGCTCATGTTTGTTTCATCCTTGCTGGTGGCTGTTGCCACAGCTTATTTGGTAGATTATCTCCTCTTCGTATTCCCGGATTCCAGTGCTGTGAGAGTAGGGTTAACGACTGCATTTTTTGCATGGATTGGCTACATCTTCTCATATCTCATAACCGCTCCTGCTTTTGAGAAGCGACCCTGGTCCTATGTTTGGATCAATGGTGGTTACTGGTTGGTTGGCATGGCAGCCACGGGACTTATTGTTGGACTATGGCGCTAAAATATTTACATCCCATTGGCCAGAAAGTGGTCGATTAATCATAAGGAAGAGGTTGGTATGACAGATGAACAAAGAAATGTAGGACAAGCAGACAGTTTTATCAGAATCATCCTGGGTGTCATCGCCCTAGGCTCCATAATCTATCATTTTGTTGGTGATGGATTATTCCCCATATATATCCTGGTGGTGGTCATCATTTTGGTGCCCTTCTTTTTAAAGACAGGCTTAACCAAAGTGTGTCCCATCATGAAATCAATGGGTGTTTCCACATATAAAGGGGACTAAACCCGGACCTTCAATTTGGAGGGACCTTAAAGTCCTAAAAACTGAATTGAAATACCACACAAAAGGATGGTTATACCTGCAATGGCGTGGGTAAAGCGTTCCAGCTTTTTCATGGGGATCATTTTAAGGCCATAACTTGCACCAAGGACGATGACCAACATGGTTCCAATTGTGGCCACTGCAAAAACCAGAGTTACCAGCACCAACCCAAGAGTACTCCCCGATGAAGCAGGATACATAAGCAAGGGGATAAGTGATTCACAGGGTCCGAATACAAAGATTATAAACAAAGCCCAGGGTGAAAATAGCGCTTTGCCTTTCACCTTATGAATATGCCCGTGCTCATCGATGTGTTCATGGAGGTGTTCATGTTCACCCTTTGTATGAAGATGCGCATGTACATGGGGGCGATTCTTTATGGCATGGAGTACGCCCCAGGCAGTATAGAGGAGTCCCAGGACAATTAACCCCCAAGCTGCCAGATCACCGCGGAAGGATTCAAAAGCCTCCAGCTTACCCAAAGCCAAACCAAGGGAAACACCCAGGAGACCTAGTACGATGGACCCAGCCACATGGCCTACCCCACAAATAAAGGTTATGATTGCGGTTTTTACGATACTCCACTGGCCAGATTTTGACATGGCTACAAAAGGTAAATAGTGATCTGGACCTATGACAGTGTGAATAAAACCTATTGACGCCGCTGCAGTAACCAGGGATGCAATATCATTTTCCATTTAGCAATAGCTCCTTTTCGCGAGTATTAAGATAATGACCTCAGAAGCAAATCCAATCCTGCAATTTCACTTACAGTATTTTGATGATTTCTAAATATGCAGGAGTTGGCGTTTTTGTGAAAACACGCTTCCAGAATGGAAGTGGTATATCAGACTATTTTGAAGCTTTGACGTTCTTGTGGTGCGACACACCTTGTTTTTGAATTCCATTCGGCTAATAGATCCTGGGCGGTCTTCAGCTTAGCATCAATAGCATCATCATTTTGATCAGGATCATGATGAATCAGATGTAATTCTTTTACTTGGGCATCATGAGCAAGTTTGGCAACTTGGGACACTGCAGAATGACCCCATTTAACCTTTTTGAGGTACTCCTCATCGGTGTATGTGGCATCTGTAATGAGAATATCGGTTCCCCGTACAAATTCTGTTAATTTACTCCAATAATTTCCATTATAGTCCCGGGACCCTTCAGGAAATAACTCATTATCAGTGATGTAAGAAATGGACCTATTTTTATATTCCAGACGGTAACCCAAACAGGTGCCTGGATGCGATAAGAGCATGGTCTTTACCAGGATATCATTTATCCTGAATGTTTCTTCTCTCAAATCCCGAAAATAGGTTCTGGCAGCGAATTCTTTAATCCTGATCGGGAAATATACACCATCCATCTGAGCCGAGATTAATTCACGCATGGTGACGCTGCCATGGGGTGCACCAAAAACTTCAAACTCATTGCCTGGTATGTAGAGGGGAACAAAAAATGGGAGGGCATTGATATGATCCCAGTGGGGATGCGAAATGAAAATTTTGGCGTGGAGTGCCTCTCGTTGCTGGCCCATGAGATGATCAGATAATTGTTTGATACCAGATCCAGCATCAAGTATAAAAAGATTGTCCTTAGGGAACTGGATTGATGTGCACATGGTGTTTCCACCGTAACGTAGAGAACCCTTACCTGGAACGGGCAATGTTCCCCTGACACCCCAATAGGTTACTTCAACTTTCTCTTCAACAATATCCTGCAGTTTAGCGACAAACTCATCAGTGATGAGAGGTTTCGTCAGATAGCCATCTGCACCAAACGAAAAAGCACGCTGTTGATCCTGTTCATAAGATTTTCCAGAAAAGATCACTATCTTTAGTTTTTCCAGATCCGTTTCCTTACGCAGAAGGCGAGTCAAATCCAGGCCGTCCATTTCAGGCATCATCAAATCAAGGATAGCAAGATCAGGCTTGTCTTCTATGATCTCACTCAAAGCCTTTTTGCTGGAGGTGCTGGTTTTAACCTTAGCTCCAAAATCTTCAAGCAAAGCCTTTACGACTACAAGTACGTCGGGGTCGTCATCGACCACATGAATTTTTAGATTTTTAAGTTCGGACATTGGTTCAACTTAATTTTATTGCCAATTAAGAACCAGCAATTTATGCACGCGAACAGATTGAATGTGAGTGCATATTAATATTCCTCGATCTCAGGTCGCTCCATTTGCTCCAGCCCCCCATCTCTAACCAGACTGCCGTAGGTCACCAGCTCAATTCCACGATCCTTGACCAATTGTCTTAATGCAGGATTTGAAACAGCTTTTAACTCATCCTGGCGGTGACGGCTCATCTCCTTGAGTCCAAACGTATTCAAGTCCTGCATGGCCTGCATTTCAGGCTCATCCAGACCTACATGGACTACTTGCATATGTAAGCCCTCTCCCATCCGAGCAGCATGTGCCAGAAGGCTGTCAGCTTTGCTTCCTATTGCCGTGGCGTAAGTGATGTTTGAGTAAATCTCACCGAAATATCCTGACATGGCCAGACCGTACTCTGCAGCCAGGCTTTCCACTATTTGCCTAAGCTCAAGGGTCTGTACTGCAGCACCCATATGGTAGTCAACATAGTCGATCTTAAGGCCTGTATTTATTGCGCGCTCAATCTGGGCTCTTAATTCTCTAGTAATCTCACCCACGTCTGGATCATTCTCGAAAAGTTTGGTACGTGATGGAAAAAAGGTCCCCACGCTATCCACCAAGCTAGGCACTGCTTCTGGTCCCAAAATGGGTCCCCAGCGATATCCCGCCCATTCTGCGTTGAGTGTCAGGTGAATACCCACACTCACCTGGGGATGCTGCTTTAAAATTTCAACAGCTTCTTCATACCAGGGACACGCAAACATCACCGAGGTGGAAAATGGCATACCCGTCTCCGCGACCTGCTCAATAGCCATATTAACTGAATGACACATCCCCATATCATCAAGACGGATGAGGTACCGAATATTCTCTTGTCTAACTGAGCAGGTAATAAGGGTGAGAACACCCAAAATCAGTACAATATTTTTAATCATATATTCCCCTTTTTAATGATCACAAGATAATCTTATTCTGTAATCAGTTGCAAAATTTTAGTGCTGTAAATTCACATTATACATAGAGAGTCTGAACACAATGTGCTAAACTAAATTCGACTTTGGATGCTCCATTTAGGGACAGATTCTATTAAAATGATAATAATGGGTTAATTGTTTTGATAAGGTTGCTTCGAAAATCATGTGAATCAGCTTTTCATTCTGATTCACCCTGCCAGTTGTAAATGCTTATGACAAAGGGCTGTATTATATCTTCAGTTCATCTTTCCATCGGAGTACTATACTGGCTTGCGATTTGCAAATTAAACCGGACAAATCCATGCCGTTTCATAAGGCCATGAGACAAATCAAAAATAAGAGATAACGTCCCGCTCATGAGCGGAAAAAACACCCTGGGGAAAAGATGAGAAACCTGACCATCGCATTACTGACAATCCTGATGAATTTTGCCATGCTCATGGCTATTGAACTTGATCCAGGCATAGAAAAGCAGATCAATGACATTCTTGCACAAATGACACTGGAAGAAAAGGCAAATATGCTCGGGGGAGATACGACCGGTTTTGATAGCAAGCCCCTGGCTCATCTCGGGATTCCCGCCTTACGCATGACAGATGGTCCCAATGGCGTACGCTGGGGTAAAGCGACCTCATTTCCAGTAGGTGTTTGTATGGCAGCCACCTGGGATACTTCCCTGGTTCATGAATTGGGACAGGCATTGGGCCGGGAAACCAAAGCCCAGGGTAGGAATGTTCTGCTTGGACCGTGTGTAAATATCCATCGCGATCCCCATGCTGGTAGAAATTTTGAAAGTTATGGTGAAGACCCTTATCTGGCAGCCAGGATGGCAGTGAACTGGGTTAAAGGTCTCCAAAGCGAGCAAATCATCGCTACAACCAAACATTTTGCAGTGAACAACCAGGAGTTTGAGCGCAATAGTATGGATTCCAGGGTAGATGAGCGTGTGCTTCGTGAGATTTACTTCCCTGCTTTCAAAGCAGCTGTCCAGGAGGGAGGAACGTGGGCTGTTATGTCTTCCTACAATCGGGTGAACGGTCAATACGCCAGCTCCAACACCTGGCTACTAAATGATGTGCTGAAGGATGAATGGGGTTTTAAAGGGTTTGTCATGTCAGATTGGGGCGCGGTTCACAGTATCGTGCCAACCATGTACGCCGGATTAGATATAGAAATGCCCAATGGTAAATACCTGAACACCAAAAATGTGGTTCAAGCTATTAATGAAGGTCGGATGAAGGAATCCAGGGTTGATGAGAAAATTAGGCGCATGCTTCGTAGTATGCTGGCTATGAATCTTTTTGAAAATGAAATTCCTCAAGGGGGCGCTGTTCACACTCCTGAGCATCTCGATATCGCCCGTAGAGTCGCCGAAGCAGGTATCGTGCTCCTAAAAAACCAGGATCAGATTCTACCCCTCAATACCAATAAGATAAAATCAATCGCAGTTCTGGGTCCCAACGCTGGTGTATTGAGGACAGGCGGAGGGGGCAGCTCCAAAATTGACCCCATTGAAGCTCAGAGTCCATTTGAAGCGCTGATAGAAGCAGCACCTGATCTTGAAATTAGCTACTCCCCTGGCATGTTTATTCCAAGTGATCTCAAACCCATCCCTGCTGATTTCTTATCAACTGGAGATGGGAAGCCTGGATTGGACGCGAAATATTTTGGTAATCCTGATTTTGTAGGACCGGCGATCAAACACGAGAGCGATGCTCAGATTGATTTTGACTGGGGTCGAAAAGGACCAGAATCAGTTGGTATTGATAATTTTTCAATAGAATGGAGTGGGAAATTAACAGCTCCAGCTGACGGGAAATATTACCTCGGTACCCACAGTGATGATGGGAGTCGTGTTTACATCAATAACCAGTTGGTGGTTGATAATTGGGGTGACCATGCCATGACGACACAAATCGGGATGGTAGAATTATCCGCCCAGACCCCTGTCGATATCAGAGTCACCTTCTATGAGCATGGCGGTGATGCAGGAGTGAGGCTGCTATGGCAGAAGGTTAAGAATTCTCCAATGGAACAGGCTATTGAATTGGCCCAAACAGCAGACGCTGCGCTACTCTTCCTGGGTTTTTCTGATCAATATGAGTCAGAAGGGTTTGACAGAAGATCAAACGCTCTTCCTCAGGAGCAGCTAGAGATGCTTGAGAAAGTATGTGCTGTAAACAATGAGGTTGTGGTAGTCATTAACAGTGGTGCAGGCATTCTTATGGATGAGTGGGAGCCAAAAGTGGATGCCATTATTGAATCATGGTATCCTGGTGAGCAGGGTGGAGTGGCCATTGCTAATATTTTAATGGGTACGGTGAATCCTTCAGGAAAACTCATCACATCCTTTTTCAAAGAGGAAACCGACACGCCAACGTTTAAAAATTATCCCGGCGCTGATGATGAGCTTAACTATGAAGAAGGATTGTTTGTGGGCTATAGGCATTATGACAAAATGAATATCGAGACCCTCTATCCTTTTGGTCATGGATTGAGCTATACGACCTTTGAATATTCAGACCTGAAACTCTCTTCCAGGAGGATTCGAGCCGGTGAATCAATTCAGGTTTCTGTAAACATTAAGAATTCTGGTGAAGTACCTGGAGCTGAAGTGGTCCAGCTCTATCTGAGTGATACCAAATCGAGTGTCATCAGGCCTCAAAAAGAGCTCAAAGGATTCTCAAAAATACAGCTCCAGCCCGGTGAAGAGAAAAGGGTCACCATGACCCTTAAGGCCCAGGACCTCATGTTCTGGGATAGGGCAACAGGTGACTGGAAGGCTGAAGCAGGAAAGTTTACTGTAATGGTGGGTGCATCCTCCAGAGATATTCGCCTCAACAGAGCATTCAGATTGAGGTAAATAGTTATTCCAGGAGAACAAAAATCAGCTACACTAGTTTGGAGTGCATAATCAATTTCCAATTAGAGAAATGAAGGTGCCTAAATATTGAAACATCCCTTTAAATATATCATTCTCATAGTGAGCTTGTTGATCCTATTCATGTCTTGTGAAGATGAGGTAGTGAGCCCTGCCCCCCCCGATGCCCCATCCGACACAATTGCCAAAAGTTTTAAGCGTGGATTGTCTTTTAACCTCAAGGACGCTCAGGATTTGGATACTCTGAAAGGTGGTGTTTCCTGGTGGTATAACTGGCATTTCAGCACCCAAGCCCCGGAAGGGTATTATGAGGATTACCAAATGGAATTCATCCCCATGCTCTGGGGCGGCAATACCTCTCAATCGAATCTCACAGCGGAAAGAGCCTTTATTCTGGATCATCCCGAAATTGAATATTTGCTGGTCATGAATGAACCCAATCTGGTGGATCAGGCGAATCGGACACCGGTTCAGGCAGTATCGGACTGGCTCATCTACGAGCAATTTCTTTTTGACCTGGCCAACGATGATGGTCGCGAATTGAAATTGGTGGGTCCTGCTATGAACTGGGGAACCCTCAATAATTATTGGGATCCAGTGGTCTGGCTGGATGCGTTCTATTCTGCCTACCTAACCTCCGAAGGTCGTGAACCACGGATTGATTACCTGGCCTTCCACTGGTACGATTATGGTCTGTCCCAGCAATTGGATCGTCTGCAGAAATACAACAAGCAAATCTGGATTACTGAAATGGCCAACTGGAATGCAAATATTGATTCTTACTCTGAGCAAATCGTCCAAATGACTGAAATGGTAGCCATTTGTGAAAGCCGTGATGATGTCTTTCGCTATGCCTGGTTTATTGGACGAGGGGGGTATCCTGACAATCATTACACCTATCTATTTAATCTTGAACCGGGTGATTTAAACAATCTGGGATATACCTATATTAATTTGCCTTACGCTAGTGAGTGAACCCCTTGAAGGAGGATTCGTGACAAAACTACTTAACAGCATTATTGCTGCATTCTTTATCTTGTCAGTTGGACAAGCTCAAATCGGTGCGTTGATCTGGGAAGAAAATTTTAACGATCTGGGCAACTGGAATCAAGAATTGGGCAATGGTGCATGGGGTTGGGGTAACGGCGAACTTGAGTATTATCACCCGGACAACGTGACAATTTCAGAAGTCCCTGGGGAACCAGGCAATACGGCCCTGCACATCACAGCCAGAGCTGAATCACTTCCAGGATATACGGATCAGTGGGGAAACCAGCTCAGCTATACCTCAGGGAAGGTGACAACCAAAGCAAAGGTCTCTGTCCATTATGGCATGATTGAAACCCGAGTACGCGTTCCAGACCTTAATTTAGGTGGATGGCCTGCCGTCTGGTTGTTGGGTACTGCAAATTACGCCTGGCCTTTTAACGGAGAGCTGGACATGATGGAAATGGGGGCTCGCCAGGAGTTCCGCGACATTCATGATACCCATAACGGTGGCAATGGTCTCAATAACTCCACTGTAAATCAATCTGTAGGAGCCAATGCCATCTACTATTCAGATGAAGCATTGACCCCTGAAAATCCTTCTGGAGCTGCCAGTATTTCCTGGGATCCAGATGACGATTACAATCGACTCTATTACAATTACGAAAACCCCCTGATCCAGCGATTTGTTACCTATCGTCTCTATTGGGATGATTTAAGTTTACGCTTTACTGTAACGGATAATGGGACCGAATCCGATCTCTATACAGATCCTTTCCCAATTGACAGTGTCTCCAGCGAGTTCCAGCAACCCTTTTATCTTATCGCAAACCTGGCCATTGGTGGTGCTTTCACTGATGCTTACAATCTGGGCGATCCAGGTTCAGGAGCCCCTGTGAGCATGCCTTTGCCTGCGGATATGTATGTGGATTATATCAAGGTCTATGAGTGGAATGGACAAGGAGAAGTCAATGTGGGTCCGCCCTATCCCGAGAGTGGTGTTTTCGGGGTCTACACAGATACTACCCCTGTAAACAATGAGCTTGAGGCAGGTATTTCTTCGGAAATCTATGTCTGGGAAGGGACGCTTGTCGATGGTACCATACCACCCTTTGAAGGCGAAAATGGTATTTCCTGGCAAACAACTGGGAGTGGTTGGTTTGGCGCCGGCATCTTACCAGTCCAACCCCTGAATTTGACCAATTTTAGCGATGGTTTCCTCAAATTTATGATCAAGATACCAGCCAATGTCACCTTCAAAATCGGTATTATCGATACCTGGAATAATCAGAATTATGTGACCTTCCCTGCAAACCAAACCACTTATGGACTGGTACGTGATGGCGAATGGGGACGCGCCTCCATTCCTGTTACTGATCTCCGTGGTGTGGCTATTGATATGAGAATGCTCAGCTATGCCTTTGTTATTCTGGAAGAGAGTGGTGCAGCCTGCGAGTTTGGACTGGATGATATCTATTATGAAGGAGGTGGTGTATCTAACCCACCCATAGCAAATGCTGGTAACGATCAGGTGATTCTCGATGATGATAATGACGGAGAGGCAACAGTTTCTCTGAATGGATCACTGAGCTCGGATCGATTTGGCAGTATTGAACTATATCAGTGGATGCATAGTGATACGCTCCTGACTACTGGTGAAATAGCTGAAGTCACCCTCCAGCTAGGTGAGTTTCCCATCACATTGGTGGTTACTGATAATGATGGCAACACCGATTCTGATGATGTGCTGATTTCAGTGATCAACAACTATCTCCCCACCGCCCATGCAGGCGAGGATCAAACGGTCATAGATATGGATGGGAATGGAACAGAAGCAATCGTCCTGAATGGGTCTTCCAGCACGGACAGTGATGGCAGTATTATTAGTTATAGCTGGTCTGAAGCAGGAACTGAATTAGACACTGGAGACCAGGTTACTCTGGATCTTGATATTGGTGTTCACCTCATCACATTAACTGTGACTGATAACGATGGCGGCCAGGGTACAGATGCCCTGACCATTCGTGTTAATCGCAATCTACCCACCTCAGCACCTGCTATCTATTATACTGGTACACCAATCATCATTGATGACCAGGTAGATTATACCTGGGTCAATACACCTGAAATGGGAATCAACAATGTGACAGTAGGTGCCCGCACTGCAGACTTCCAGGCCCAGTGGAAGGGTATGTATGATGCGGACAACCTCTATCTCCTGGTGGAGGTCAACGATGAGGTTTTGATCAATGATTCTGGCGCTGGTTGGTATATGGACGATGGTGTGGAGGTATTTATTGATGCCGATAATAGCAGCGGTGGCACTTATGACGGGATCAATGATTTTCAATTTGGCTTTCGCTGGGATGATGATGTCATCAAAATCGGAAACAACTCAGTGAACAACACTGCAGGTATTGAATTTGCTCAATATGCTACTCCCGTAGGCTACAATCTGGAAGCTAGCTTCCCCTGGAGTCTTCTGGGTGTATCACCGGAAAATATATCCATTATTGGATTCGATGTCGCAGTAGATGATGACGACAATGGCGGAGATCGTGAGTGTGCGGTTGCCTCTATCTTTACTGCAGATGATGCCTGGCATAATCCCAGTGTATTTGGGAATGTACCCCTCGTGTATGTTGTTGGAATTGATGGGGATGATGATCATGCCCAACCTCGAGAATTTGCACTCCATCAGAACTTCCCCAACCCATTTAACCCAAGCACCTCTATTCGATATGAATTACCTCGCTCAAGCGACATTCAGATCCTTGTATACAATACACTTGGACAGGAGGTCACCAGCCTATATCAAGGGATGCAAACAGCAGGGAATCATGAACTCCTGTTTACCCCACAAGGACTGAGTTCAGGTATTTACTTTGTAATTTTGCGGGTTGGCAAGGAACAACTGAAACAGAAGATACTTCTTATAAAATAGACACTGGCAAAAAATGATTACAAAAAGCCCCTTCATAGTAAGGGGCTTTTTTTTGAAAGTGGGCGTTATCTATCCCTGGGCGGTGGTGCACCTGAACCAGGTCCCTGTCCGCGGGGTGGTGGTCTTCTATCCATGCCTTGAGCATCTGGATGGGGAGGTCTTCCTTCTTCACCCATCCCCTGAGGTGGTGGTGGCTGTGATCCCCCACGCATTAATTCACCAGCCAGTTCCTTCAAACGAGCCTGCTGTTCTGGGGTACAAAGCGCATTAAGTTCGACGAAGTGACGGTACAATGCCCGATCCATGTCGATATGGATATTTGAAATATGATGTACGAGCATATCAGCTCGAGTTGAATCTTTTGCTGGATTGAAGGCCTCTGAGATTAGAAGTTCCATTGAATCAGCCAGAGATGACATGAGGGGATGCGTGTTATCAAAATGCTGTTTTCTGATAGCGTGCATGGCTTCCGTTTGACTCTCCGTCAATCCCAGCTCAGATTTTAAAAAGCCTTCCAATCCCATAGGATACACAGAGTTATTAGGACCTGGTCTCTTTGTGAGAATCATGCTGGAAATAAGTGCCAGATTCAAAACGACCAATATGGCGATGGTAGTCTGCATCATTCTTTTTTGTTTTATAATGTCCAGCATTTTTTTACTCCCCTTCTTCACTTAACAAGTAGGTATCTGCGTAATTGAGACCGTACTGTGATGACAAATTTTCAATATAATCAGAACGACCTGTGGAGCTTGTCTCATTGGGAATGGCAATCCAGATCATCATGATCAGATTCAAGGCCACGAGGCCAATCAACATCCCAGGCTTCAGCACGCGACTCCACCACGCTTCAATAGATGGTGAATCATGATTGTCTTCATGCTCAATGCGATTTTTCAGGCGATCATAGAACCAGGGATCCATTTCTGGCGGTTCATCCTGGTGAAATGCTTCCAGTGTCAGTTTTACCTGCTCCTGAATCTCATCATGGTTGCTTTTTTTCATAGCTTCCTCAATTCTTCAACGCTTTATCCATGCCCTCAAGGTGTGTAATGTCCCGAGAGGTGTTTTTTTAAATTTTTTCGTCCTCGATGGAGTAATCCCTCTATGGCAGATACTGAGGTGTTCATTATATCAGCAATCTCCTGATTGCTGTAATCCTCGTAGCTGCTCAAGGTGATGGCCACCCGCTGATTCTCTGGCAATTTTGCGACTGCCCAGGCTAATATTCGATTCCGTTCTGCATCCATGAGGTCAGTTTCCGGGGTAGAGTCATCAGCAACATCAACTTCACCTTCGGCACTGCCAATTGACAGCAGGGCTTTTACGGAACCCAACCTGCGTTTACGATTCTGTTTCCGAATCAGATCCAGGCTCTTGGTCACAGCAATGCGATATATCCAAGTGGAGAGTTGGGCTTCACCCCTGAAATCATCCAAAGATTTATAGACCTGGATGAACACTTCCTGGGAAACATCCTGGGCATCCTCCCGGGATCTCAAAAAACGATAGCACGTACTGTATACCCGCTCCTGATGATCAAGCACGACCTTGCGAAAATCAGTTTTATTTGATGTTGTTTGCTTCGTATTCACTCCAGAATCCTGGTTTTCCTCAATATAGGGTCGTTCCACACATGGGACACAACATCTTTCCGCATTCACAGCCGTGGTGCAATTGATCTGACGTCAAGTATCTCAAAACCTTTTGCCCAAAATTAAAATAAATAAAAGTGCAAGGTTTGGGATTGGTAGACGTCTCAAACAACAGACGAAACACTTGAAAAAAATGCAAAAGGAGCATATCATGAAAACCAACATCCTGAAGAGAACCATATTTCTAACCAGTTTATTGTTGATCACCACCGTCGGCCTGGCCCAACGCAAGCAGGGACCACCACCACAACCCTCAAGTCAACAAATCAATCAGATGATCGATGACCTCTCCAGCGAACTGAATCTCACTTCCTCTCAGACATCCCAGATTAGCAATATTTTCAGTGAGCACTTTAACGAGATGAAATCTAAGAGAGGCAAAAAATCAGGGAGTAAACGCCCAGATCAAAGTGCTATGGAAGGCTCACGTCAGGAATTTGAAGCTCAGATTAAGCAGGTGCTTTCCCCTGATCAGATAACAGCTTATGAAAAATTCATGCGGAGTCGCGGTCCCCAATCTCAACGACCAAACCGATAAACAGAGTCTCAGGGAGTAAATAAAATGAAACGAATATTCTTTCTCAGTATGCTTCTCTTAGTATGCATACTCACAAGCTGTAATGACACCCTCACTGATCCATCAGTAAGTATGGATGATCTGGAATTCGAACCCACAGATTGGACCTCCGAATCTCACAGCAAAAGTGCAGATCCAAATTTTGAGGAGGTTTTTGACAATTCTGAAGTCAAAAGACTGGATATCGTAATCTCTGAAAATAACTGGCAAGTCATGCTCAATGACATGACTGACCTTTATGGCGAGTTTGGTGGCAATGCAGGAGGTCCTCCAGGGGGAGGACCAGGAGGCGGTCCAGGGGGAGGTCTTGTGGAAACTGATAATCCGGTATTTATACCTGCCGATGTTTTTTACAATGATATTCAGTGGTACAAGGTCGGTGTCCGTTTCAAGGGAAATTCAAGCTTACAAAGTAGCTGGCAATCAGGCATTCTGAAGCTTTCACTCAAACTGGATTTCGATGAATTTGAGGATGATTACCCTCAGATCAACAATCAGCGTTTCTACGGATTTAAGAAATTAAGTCTCAAGAATAATTACGAGGATCAATCCTTCCTCAGAGAAAAAGTCACCGCTGAAATATTCAGGGATGCAGGGCTGGCAGTTTCTCATACGGCTTTCTATGAATTGTATATGGACACAGGTGATGGTCCTGAATATTTTGGATTATATACCCTGGTGGAAGAAGTGGATGATACGCTGATTGAGACCCAGTTTGCCAACGATGATGGCAACTTATATAAGCCGGAATATGCTGGCGCCAGTTTTGAAGAAGGCTCATTTAATGAGTCTGATTTTACCAAGAAGACCAATGAGGATGACAATGATTGGTCAGATATTCAGGCGCTTTTTGAAGCACTCCATGCTGATACGAGATCCAGCAATCCTGAAGCCTGGCGGGCTGATCTTGACAGCATTTTCGACACAGATGTGTTCTTGAAATACCTGGCTGTCAATACAGTGGTTCAAAACTGGGATACCTATGGACGTATGACCCATAATTATTATCTCTATAACAATCCAGAGAATGGTAAACTGACCTGGATTCCTTGGGACAACAATGAAGCATTACAGGAAGGTAAAATGGGCGGCTCCCTGAATCTTGATTTTTCAGACCTCTCAAGTGGCAATTGGCCATTAATCGAGTACCTATATGAAGATGATGTCTATCGAAACAAGTATGATGCATACGTGAGTGAGACCAGGTCTACTGTTTTTGCCCCTGGAGAGATTCAGGCAAAATATGCTGAATATGGAGCTCTCGTGGAACCCTCTGCCACCAAGGAAAGAGCTGGTTTCACCTTTCTGTACAGCAGTTCATATTTTCAGAGTGCAATTTCTCAGTTGAATGCCCATGCAGATAATCGTGCCAGTGCAGTAGATAACTATTTAAACTAAACGATATCTTTTTGAGGAAGACAAAATGAAAAAGCTATTCAGAGCCATGCAGCCTATCCTATTCAGCCTTCTACTATTATTCATGGGCAGTCAAAGTATTCTAGCTCAGTCATATAAAATCGTAGATACAGGTCAAACTACCTTTTACAACAACCAGAGTGCAATCAGTGAGCCGCAGCCGGGTGGGTCTTTTTACGGCCAGGATGCCTCCTTCATTGGCCACCAACCTGATTACACGGACAATGGTGATGGGACGGTTACAGATAACGTCACCGGTCTCATGTGGCAGCAAAGTACTGATCTGAATGGTGATGGTGTTACCAATGTGAATGATAAGCGAAGTCAAGCTGAGGCAGAGGCGGGGGCAGACACCTTCAGACTGGCAGGCTATGATGACTGGCGTTTACCTACCATCAAGGAGGCCTACTCCCTATTCATGTTCACTGGTGAGGATCCCAGCGGTTATGAAGGCACAGATACTGAGGGATTGACACCTTTTGTGGATACCGATTATTTTGATGTGGCCTATGGCGACACAGATGCTGGTGAACGTATCATTGATGGGCAATATGCCAGTACAACTCTGTATGTAGGCACCACCATGAACGGTGATGCCACCATGTTTGGAGTCAATTTTGTGGATGGACGCATCAAAGGTTATCCCACCGGCCCCATGCCAGGGCAAACCGAGGACAAACAATTCTATGTGCTCTATGTTCGTGGCAATGAAGCATATGGTATCAATGATTTTGTCGATAATAGTGACGGGACTGTGAGTGATGTGGCCACGGGACTCATGTGGATGCAGGATGACAGTCAAATAGGTGTGGCCTGGGAAGCTGCTTTGGAGTATGCCCAAACCAAAAACGCAGAAAATTATTTGGGGCACAATGATTGGAGAGTGCCAGATGCCAAGGAGCTTCATAGTATTCTTGATTATTCTCGTTCACCCCAAACCACAAACTCAGCTGCCATTGACCCCGTTTTCAATTGTACGGTAATAACAGATGAGGGTGGTGATGAAAACTATGCCAGTTACTGGTCAAGTTCTACCCACGCCAACATGAACAATGGTGCCTGGGGGGCCTATGTTTGTTTTGGTGAAGCACTGGGTTTTATGGAGGAGCCCTTCCCGCCCTTTAACGTGTCCCTTCTGGATGTTCATGGTGCTGGTGCTCAACGTAGCGATCCCAAGGCAGGTGATGCAGATGACTATCCACAGGGTCATGGTCCACAGGGTGATGTGGTCCGCATCGATAATTTTGTAAGGTTGGTTCGTGATATCCAGAGTGCAACAGGCTTGAATGACAAGCCGGAGACAGCGTCACCAAATTCATTCTCCTTGGGGCAGAATTATCCCAATCCTTTTAACCCCTCAACGACTCTTGAATACAAGCTATCTGAACCAGGAGAACTTGCCATCAGCCTGTACAATCTCTCAGGACAGCGGGTGGCACAGCTTTTCGAAGGTCATCAAGGCAAGGGTGACCATTCACTTCTAATTGATGGTGACAATTTTAGCTCAGGAGTATACCTGATTGTGTTGAAATCGGGGTCCACCCAAATCCAGCAAAAAATAACTTTACTTAAATAGTATAATTAGACCCAAATTGAAAATTGAAACTTGATTTATTATCTAAATTAAGTAACTACAACCCTGGGCTTGATCACAACAAAAAGGGATTAATACGCGATGAAACGAATAAGTTTTTTGCTAGTTGTTGGTATGGTTTTTTTGGGGTGTTCATCCATAGCAGAGGATGCTGCTGGGGTTAAGAAATTTTCAACCAAGGATAGGGTGGTTTCAGTCTATACCACGGCTGAAAATACAGATTTACGGCTCTCTCCCACAGGTACGAAATCATTTGAACCAGCAGAGCAGGCCAGGGAAACTGAAATTTCCATTTGGGTAACCCCCGAAAAATCATTTCAGACCTTTTGGGGCATCGGTGGGGCACTAACAGATGCTTCGGCTGAGGTATTCGCAAAATTACCAGCTGATAAACAGGAAGAATTCCTCAAATCCTATTATGATGTGAACGAAGGTATCGGCTACACACTGGCACGAGTACCCATTCACTCCTGTGATTTTAGCAGCAGCAGTTTTACCTATATTACTGATACTGACAAAGAGCTAAAGACTTTTAGCATTGATCACGATCAGGAATTCCGCATTCCTTTTATCAAGAGAGCCATTCAAGCAGCAGGGGGTAAATTACCCCTTTATGCCAGCCCCTGGAGTCCCCCACCCCATATGAAAAGCAATGGTGAAATGCTCCATGGCGGTAGTTTACTCCCTGAATATTATGATTCATGGGCTCTGTATTATACGAAATTCATTAAAGCATATGAAGCTGAAGGCATCCCCATCTGGGGCATCACTCTCCAAAATGAGCCCATGGCAACCCAAACCTGGGAGTCCTGTATCTACACAGCGGAACAAGAGAGAGATTTTTTGAAAAATCATCTTGGTCCCACCATGGTTCGTGAAGGATTGCACAACAAAAAAATTATCGTTTGGGATCACAATCGTGATCTCATAGCTGAACGGGCTCACACCATTTTTGGTGATCCTGAAGCATCCAAATATGCCTGGGGTATTGGGTTTCATTGGTATGAAACCTGGACAGGTAGTGATCCAAATTTTAACAATCTAAACAATGTGACTGAGTCCTATCCTGATAAAAAACTGGTCTTCACAGAGGGTTGTGCTGAGCGATTTATTGATGGTCACTATGAATACTGGCCCAATGCCGAGCGGTATGGGAACTCAATGATTAATGATTTTAATCATGGGACTGTTGGATGGACAGATTGGAACATATTGCTGGATGAAACCGGTGGACCGAACCACGTAGGTAATCTTTGTTTTGCTCCTGTTCACGCCGACACTAAGACTGGCGAATTGGTATACACACCTAGCTATTACTACATTGGTCATTTCTCAAAATTTGTTCGTCCAGGTGCCAAGCGCATCAGTACTTCAGCTAGTAGGACGTATATAGAAAGCACTTCCTTCCTGAACGAAGACGGTAAAATGGTCACTGTGGTTATGAATAGCACCGATGAGCCAATCGAGTATAAACTCTATATTGGGATGGAGGCAATAACGGAGACCATCCAGGCGCACGCCATGCAAACGCTGGTGTACTAGGCAGGAAGATTCCTATAATCAGAAGGGTAACAGTTAGGTTCTTGCGCTCCCCACCTTGTTTACCAGCAATGTGATTCCGGCAACAATCATCCATATGAGAAGGATGTACAAGAGAACAACTCTGGCGACATATCCCCCACTTATGGTATAAACCACCATGTTGGATAAGGTGGGTATACTTGAGGATGCTATGAGGAAGACCAGGGTTGGGATAATATCCAACAATGCTATAGCAATAGCCACTATGGGGAAAAGCAAGGCAGATTTGGCCAGCCGGCTTCTTTCAGGTACCCGTCGTGCAAGCATTAAGCTTAATGAAAAAAAAGTAAGCATGAAGCCCGTCATTGAAATGAGATTCAGATTAAAAGTCCAGATAAATGCCTGCAGCTGACCCAGGTCCTCTAACTTTCTAAAAAATTCCTCAAATACTGATGCGTCAAATGAAAGCCAGACCGTATTAAATTCGGTGGTTTCCACGCCCATTTTGCCAAATAATTGCACGATATAGGTGTAGACAGGGACAAAAATAAGCAACCCGAGAATAAGTATATTTCGATTGAGTTTTTTTGCCGGATTGTTCTTTAGGTATTCCATCATGATGTTTCCTCCCCTTTTTACTTAAATTTTTTATCTCGCTTTAATTTTGTGTTGTTATCAATTGAATTTTCTCAGCTCTAGATATTACAGTTACATCTGGGATATTTCTTAACCAGCACTGGTGGTATCCAGAAGAAATGAGTGTTGTCTCAGTCAAATTGGATATCTTGGAGGCAATCATGCAAGAAGTCGATCTATATCCTCCTCTGAAATCCTATCTGGAGGGACAGGGTTATGAGGTAAAGGGGGAAATCCTAAACTGTGATGTGGTGGCGCTCCGTCATGGAGACACCCCTGTCATCGTCGAGTTGAAGTTATCACTAAACTTGACCATCCTACTCCAGGCTGTGGATCGTATGAAAATTTCCCAAACTATCTACATTGGTGTCCCCATAGGTCTGGCAGTTCTCAAAAAGCGACGTAAACAAACCGTAAAACTCATGCGGATGTTGGGCATTGGTTTAATTGTAATAGATCCTAAAGCAAAAATAGGCGGAGTAGATGTACTCTGTGATCCAGGTGAGTACAAACCTCGACAGGTCAAAAAGCACACCCAGAGACTACTGAAAGAATTCCAGGAGCGTGTGGGAGACCCAAATCAAGGTGGTACCAGTATGAAGCGTGGTCTCATGACGGCCTATCGTCAAAAGGCTCTGGCCATCTCTGATTACTTATTGATCCATGGAAATACCAAAGCCTCAATTATCGCAAAATCACTTGAGGAGCCTAAAACCCGTGCCATCCTTTACGACAATGTATATGGATGGTTTGATCGACTGGGTAAGGGTTTTTATACCCTTTCGCCCAGAGGGATTTCTGAATTACCAGATTGGTTATCAAAGAGCGACTTCGATTAAATTAAAGCCTTGAAATTTTCACAAAAACCGCAATTTATGAGTGGCTTATCTACATCTCCCGGCCTACTCCCGGAGTGCCGCTTTGGTAAAGAGGTATTCAGGAATGTCCACATTAAATTTGATATCATCTACCAAATATCGAGTTCCCTGGCCGTTTGCCAAGACATCCTTGAAGTACATTTCCTTCGGATACCATCGATCTCCAATCTTCATGACCTCTCGAATTTCGAAGATTTTTAACAGGGTCGTACCATTTTTGGCATATCGTTCTTCCTTTAGGGGTAAGTATCGAGATTTATCCACCCAGATTTTGCGCTGAGCGTAGGCAATATCATCAACGTTCTCTTTTGCCCGTAGTCGCAAAACATAGCAAAGCCTGTCCATGAAAACCTCTTCACCAACGACTGCTGCATCATAAACATCCAGCAACTTACCATTGTTGACCATATCCTCGTAGGACAGATCTGAACCGGAGACACTCTGGCGAAGCATATGCCCACTGATCTGGATAACACGATCTGCCTGAGGTGTATACATCCAGAGAACATCATCCAGGCGCAGCATTTTGACGCCTTTTTCACGTGCAGGGCTGAGATATTCAACCAGGGACGTGGTTTCACCTTTGGACCAGCTGCGAGAGGTAATTCGGGTCTCACGACCACGCCGATTGGTGATAACCATGGTAGCTGTAGCTTCAGCAGATTCAGTCACCATTTGCTTGTCAATCTTCCGCAGGATTTCCGCAGCATCTGGTTGGGCCATAAGCATGGCAGGCATGGCACCTAAAATGAGGAAGGGTAATATGTATCTCATGTCTCTAATTCCTTAAATAAACTGGCGGTATCACGTTTGAAGATGCGCAGACCTGAAAGTCCAGCCCCTAACAGTGTTGCGATTACTCCTGGAAAGAAGCCTATATAGAAGGCAGTTGGTGTAATCCTTGCGCGAATGATGGTTGGCATCATCATGGTGCTATCCTTCATCATATCCCCCATATTAAAGCCAACTTCCTGGAGGTAAAGACCTAACCCTAAACCCATGATGGTCCCTAACACGGTACCCACAACACCGATACCCACACTCTCTACCAGCAAACTGCGATAAACATGTCCTTTCGATTCTCCCACAGCAAGCCGCAACCCCATCTCAGCATAGCGACGAATGGCTCCCATGAGGCCTGTATTCCATAAAACAATCCCCATGGCAAAGATCATCACAAAACTAATAATACTGCCAGCTTTGTCGACATAGGTATAATAATCACGCATATTGGAGTCATCCAGCATACTCATCATATAGGGGGCAAAGCGATCAATTGAATCATCATGATCAAGATTGGTTGAAAAGTTCAGCGTATCATTTGCCATGAATATTGGATCACTGTGAACCACATTAAAGGTATCCCGCAGTGCTTCCGCCAAAGCATCATCGTAGTATGGTATGGGAAAGTAGCCAAGGATTTCTGAGCTCCAATCGCCCATATCCAGCATGCGTTTTACATCATTAAGATCAGCCAGGATTATGCTGCGATCCATGGGGGGGATACCAAACTCAATGAATCCGGCGACACGAAAATTCTGAAGACTCATGGATCCATTCACCGTCGCAGAGATCAATGTCACTTCCTCACCCACTGCGACACCCATGTTGCCTGCCAGTTTTTCGGCCATAAGGATATCGCCTGGCTTCTGAGGTAATGTCCCCGCCCGTAATCCCGACTCTAGATTCCAGCGCTCTCGATCAGCTGCATTTGGTCCGAAGAGGTCAATTCCAATACCTCCCACACCCAACTGGGCACGGGTTTCACGGTTCTTATCAAAGGCATCAAGCAGACCACCAAATTTGATCCGTTCTGACCATGCTAAATCTGGATAGTTCTCCTGTAGCATAGCCATCATTGCAGGTCCATTGTCCATGGCTAAATCGTTGGGGAGAACATCAATTTCACTGCGGTATGCCAGGGAGGTGATCTTTACATGACCGGACTCAAGCTGTGCGGTGTTATTAAGCATATCACCCATGACGCCTTTCATGTAGGCAAACATACCTACAGTCAAGAAAACACCTAAGGTGACTACGATGGTGGGCATCAGGCTGCGGTGCTTGTCTCGCAACATGCCTTTCATTAAAAACCTAAACATTCTATTTCCCCCTCAGTGCGTCAGTTGGCGTGAGTTTCGAAATTTTACGGGTAGGAAGCCAGCTGACTAAAACCACAGTGGCAAAGAGCAATGATGTGGTTCCAAGCATGAGACCTGCACCATATTTGGCGTAAATGGTATTGCCTAGAGCCATTCCAAAATCATCCATCCCACCGGGAATGGTATAGCCATGTACAGCCATATAATAGAAGAGCGGAGAACCCAGAATAAAACCAGTTCCAAAAGCGAGAAGACCATTCATACTGCCTTCGAGCGTGAATAACCCGATGACTTTGGCACGGGTAAGCCCCATCGCCATGAGGGTTCCCATCTCCTTTTTACGTCTGAAGATAGATAGAACCTGGGTGTCGAAAATAGCCAGGAGGGCAATGGCAAATAATATCCCATACATGATATTCCCACCGGCATTCTTGGCAGTGATCAGTTCTTTAGTATCCCGTAACAGAAAGTCAAGATCCCGATAAACCCAAGCCGGACTTGAGGGTGTTCCCTCAAAAGGTTCATTTAACGCGATCATGGTCGCCTGTCCTGCCATATCGGACATTTCCTGGAGATCTAAAATAGGTATCCAGATTTGATTTTTATCTACCGTTTGAACCACCGTATTCATGACATGAACAATTTCTACGTCACGGGCATCAAAAGTACCGCCTGCATCACGCCACCGAACCGTGAGGAGGTCACCTTGAGCCAGACCTGTTTTGTCTGCCATCTTTTGTCCAATGAGTGCAGGTGTAAGGCCAGTAGATCCGGCAACAATTTTATCTGTGGGTAGATCCATTACCTTTTGACCAGGATTGATTCCTTTGATCATGATTGTCTGCATCCTGCCCTCTGGATAAATAGTCCCTTGGCGCACCAGGATAGTGGCAACATCATCAGTAGCGATATGTTGGGCAAGTTCCTGTGGATAGACTGCATGTGCATCTTCGATAGTCAAAGGATCAAGTGGATCAAATTCGCTATGCCAGAGCTGTCCCCCTTTGCCAAACTCAATATTGGTCATGGCATCGTAAAGCTGATATGCCATGCCATCCACCACACTTTTTCCCCATATCATAAGGATAAAGGCCATGGCCAAAACCAGAACATTGAGCCAGGTTCGTAAGCCCGCTCCCACTAGATTTCGCCAAGCAAGTTTTAAAAGTATCATAACGAGCCTCCTTAGGCTGTCGTTTCATCTGATTGAATAGCTCCATCAACCAGTGTGACCTTGCGCTTGAGATAGGCAATGACTTTCTCATCATGGGTGGCAAAGACAAATGTAGTCCCAAGATCATTATTCATTTTGAGCATGGTATCTAAAATATGGTGACTATTTTTGGCATCCAGATTGGCTGTGGGTTCATCTGCTATTACCAGTTTAGGTTTTTTCACCATGGCTCGAGCAATAGCCACACGTTGGCTTTCACCACCACTTAGCATTTTTGGTCGACTCTGTGCCTTATCGGCAATGCCCACCCATTCCAGGGCTTCCATGACCATTTGCTTGCGCTCTTTAGTACTTTTACCCAGTAAGAGTAGGGGGAATTCCACATTTTCGAAAACTGTATAGACAGGAAGCAGATTATAAGTCTGAAAGATAAATCCTAAAAAAGCGCTACGGTGGTGTGCTGCCTGCGGACCGGATAATGTTGCCAGATCCTTGCCCAATACTTCCACCACACCTTCAGTCGCTGTATCAAGAGCACCGATAATATTTAGCAGGGTGGTTTTTCCCGATCCAGAAGGACCGACCAACCCCACAAATTCACCTGCATTCACATTGAGATCGACTCCCTGGAGTGCTGTAAAAAAACCTGCCCCCACAGGATAGCGTTTCACAAGACCTTTGGTTTTGATCAGTGTGCTATTTTCCATGTTGATTCCCTCTTAGTTCTTGTTAAAGAAATTTATTAATGATTAAATGCTATGTTCAATTGTAAGCCTGTTCCACTGGGCAGGGACATCACGCTACCATATGAGAAGTCAGGCATGTCATATAAAGCAAGATAGAACAGCCAATTCCCTGAGGTATGTTGCCATCCCAGCATGGGGATGGTTTGGGATTCAAGTATGGGGAAATAAATGGCATATAGATAAAATGTCAACCCGTCGGACAACCCCAGTGTATAATTTCCTGTTAAGGCAATGGTTCTCACCTGCCAGGGCATGTCATCCCCTGTACTACCCTGGTAGGTTGTAGCTACTTCAAGAGCTGTGTATAGACCATTCCCAAGACCAAAAGTGTAGTCCACCCCTGCCATCACAGACACAACATCCATTTCCCATGTGGGATCCTCGATTCTGGCAAACATTGCTTCAGACCAAAGCCCAACAATTGCATCCACTCTGACATCTCCAGCAATACGATTTTCTTTGATTTCACTGGCATTGTTAACATCAAGACTGTGGAGTGTTAGACCGAGAGTGCCTGCGGGAAGGGGGTATTCCAGCCTTCCTCCTACATCCCATGGCCAGGACTCTGTATCACCCCAGTAGCTCCGTTGATTATCAGGAGCATCAGCCATGGTCCAAACCCGAATATTCCCTCCACTTTTTAGATAGTAACGACCCATGGCTGCCCATACCCCTGGTGACAGGGCCAATGGATCTCTTGGATCAAGCTGGTCAAACCATTGCAAGACCCGCAACATGCGCGCTGGTCCAAAATTTATCTTCTGCAGTCCAACCCTAACCTGGGTACTGGGGGTGTCGTAGCGAAGAGTGAAACGATAGAGTTCAGTATCCATTTTGACCAATGAATCACCCAGGGAATAATTATAAACATCCACAGCGGCATCAAATCCCAGTCTGTTGGAAGTACTGGACTGAGAGTCTAGTCTCAATTGAGGGATGTAGCGCATGGTCGTAGAACTCTCATCAAAGGGTCCTTCCAGTGATCTGGCATGAATGACTGAAGCCTGCCCTTTCCATTGTAGGTTGAAATCACTCTGATCTGCAAAAACAAGAGAAAGTGAAATCGTGGTAAGTAAAAAATAAAATTTCACTTTATTTGTCCTGTGTTGGAGGTCCTGCAGTCCCATAAAACAAGAAATTCATGAAGTCTTGTGATAGCTTCACCATATCATCATTATACATTTTTAGCATGCTTTCTGATCTGGCGATCTCAGACATGGAGGTCCAGACATGAAGCAGGAAATCCACAGAGTATCCAGAATAAATCTCACCGCTTTTCTGTCCATCCTCTAGAAAAGCTCGCATACCATTCATACTTTGAATTACCCACTCTTGCATAAATGCCTGGACATCTTCATCTCCGCTCAGTAAACTTTTATAGAAGACTGGTGTGAAATGACTCACTGCAGATTCCTTCATGGCGATCAATGCCGCCATCTTCTCCTGAAGACTTGCATCAGCTGCCCGAATTCTGTTAAAGACATCCATCCCCAATTCTAGACGAATAGTCATATACTCTTCTAGCACCCCAAATTTGTTCCTGAAATATTTATAGAAGGTAACCTTTGAGACCCCAGCCTCACGACAGATCTCCTCTACACTCACACGATCATATCCAAATTGCATAAAGAGATCTTCAGCAGTGCGAAGAATATCCCCTTCCTTTTTGGGTCGATCCTGGAAGTCTGGTAATTGAACTTCTGAGAGTATTCGATGTGGCATAATATGTACGGTTTCCGTTCTTTAATTTAAATTACGTAAATAATATTGCTAAAATAGATGCCATGTCAATGAAATATTTACGTAAATAGTATAATTATATAAATTTCGTACATCCCATGTAATATCATAAATATTATCTCATGCCTGGATACTTTTGCTCGTCTTCAATACGACAAATATTGTTAAAATATCCCAAATCTAACTATAGCAATCTCCCTTGACCAAACTCAATCCAAAAATGAAATAAGGAGACACAGATATCCGTTTCCTGATCGAAAATTTCCTAGTCACTAATTCCGGGATAAGTGACAATAACGATCTCGTATACTACTTGACTATCAGATTGGATGTTATAAACTTATGCGTAATAAATATTTAAACATGAATGGAGGAGAAATGCAACGCAGAGAACTTTTATGGAGGTCAATGAGTCTTCTTGGTCTCTCGATTATTTTTGGGCCAATTGCCTGTAGCACAACGGAGCCGGAGGAGGAAGAAACTACACCCACAACGATCACTTCCATTTCCACCTATGAAAATGGCCACTCCCATACCATACAAATTGAACGCAGCCTAGTTGAGAACCCGCCGTCCAATGGTAGAACATTCACTAGCACGGGTAGTCATACTCACAGTGTAACGCTATCAAGTTCCGATTTTCAGACCCTGAGTAATGGTAGCACATTGACAAAGACATCAAGCTCCAGTGACGGCCATACTCATGGTTTCAATTTCAAAGCTTGATACTGATCAGCTTGTAAGTGCCACATCTGGCTGATGTAGATGTCCTTCACGCCTTATCAGTATCTATAAATGCCACCATTAAATTTGGACGGAGTAAGGCAATAGGCGTGCGCAACAATTTCTCAACTTTGTTTACTAGATCTCGAACTATCGTGAAAAATTACTAAGAAGATATCTCATTGGGGCTTAGCGGGCCAATTTATTAAAAATTGTAGCAACTCAATCCTAAAAGAGGACAATCTTGGTGGACATTAAGTCCTCTGAGAGAGAATTTTCTTCAAAACGAATATTTCTCTTCTTTCAGAAGAATCTGAAAGAATCCCAAAATATCTGCACTATATACTCATCATGCTCTGCTAGGACCATTTAGGCATCAGAAAAAGCACCTCCGATTCAGAATTAGTGCCATTATTTTTCAGTACCTTTATTTGACTCACCGTGTAACATGTTTTGAATGAATATTTTAGGCATATCGGCTTTTTATCATGACAGCGCTGCTTGTCTCATTAGAGATGGCCAGATCATTTCAGCGGCCCAGGAAGAACGCTTTACCCGTAAAAAACATGATCATGATTTTCCCACCAATGCTATAGAATATTGTCTCAAAGAAGCTGGAATTGATCAACAAGATCTGGACTATGTAGCCTTCTATGATAAGCCATTTCAAAAATTTGACCGGCTACTTAACACCTACTTGACATATGCTCCTCTCGGGTTTGCATCATTTCTCAAAGCCATGCCCTTGTGGTTGAAACAAAAACTTTGGATCAAGGATTTCATAGCAGATGAGCTGCAGTTCCAGGGCAAGATACTTTTTCCAGAACATCACCAATCTCACGCCGCATCGGCATTTTTCCCATCACCATTTCAGGATGCCGCATTTCTTACTATTGATGGTGTGGGAGAATGGACCACCTCAAGCTATGGCATTGGTGAAAATAATAAAATTGAGATCATGGGAGAATTGCACTTTCCCCATTCTCTAGGTTTGCTGTATTCAGCGTTTACCTATTTCACAGGATTCAGAGTCAATTCGGGTGAGTACAAACTCATGGGCCTGGCTCCTTATGGGAATCCAGAATACGTCCATATCATCAAAGAAAAACTAATTGACCTCAAAGACGATGGCTCATTCAAAATGGATATGCAGTATTTTAATTTTGCTGCTGGATTGACCATGACCAATAAAAAGTTTGCAAAGCTCTTTGGTGGTCCTCCCCGAAAACCAGAATCAGATATCAGCCAGAGGGAAATGGATATTGCCCGATCCATTCAGGAGGTCACTGAAGACATCCTACTGAAGATGGTCAGCCATGTTCATAAGGAGACCAGAAAATCAAATCTGGTTCTAGCTGGTGGCGTTGCCCTTAACTGTGTTGGGAATGGCCGTATTTTAAGAGAAGGACCCTTTGAAAATATCTGGATTCAGCCTGCAGCGGGAGATGCCGGGGGTGCTCTGGGAGCTGCTCTTTTTACCTGGCATCAATATCTTGACCAGGCTCGTGAACCTCATGCTCAGAGAGATAGTCAGAGTGGTTCATATCTGGGACCAGATTTTTCAGATATTGACATTAAAGCGTATTTAGATTCCAACAAAATTCCATATCATCATTTTGAGGATAGAGATCTATACACTTCAGTCGCTCAGCTTATTGCAGATGAGAAAGTAATTGGTTGGTTTCAAGGCCGTATGGAGTTTGGTCCCCGGGCCTTGGGAAACAGAAGTATCATCGGAGATGCAAGATCCCCTGAAATGCAATCTACCATGAACTTGAAGATTAAATATCGAGAGAGTTTCAGACCATTTGCACCAAGTGTCCTTAGCGAAAGGTCATCAGACATATTTGACCTAGAAGAGGAAAGCCCCTACATGCTCCTGGTAGCCCAGGTAAAAAGGGAGCTTTGGCGGGAGGAGAACACAGACAAGTCAGGGTTGGACATGATTAATTCTCCCCGATCAACAGTGCCTGCTATTACACATGTAGACCAGTCTGCACGGATACAGACTGTTAACGCCACGGATAACCCCAGATATCATGCACTCATCAGTAGCTTTTATGAACTAACTGGAAGCCCGGTAATCATCAACACGTCTTTTAATGTGCGTGGCGAACCTATTGTCTGCCAACCAGAGGAAGCATTTACCTGTTTTATGCGGACAGATATGGATCATCTGGTTCTCGGGAATTATCTACTCAATAAATCTGAACAAACTGCTCTTTCAGATGATGTGGATTGGAAAAAGCAATATGAACTCGATTAGTTGCGGTGTTGTATCATGCTGAAGCAGGAATTATCAATCATCTGGACTGGTAAGGATACTGGCGAATTCCGTAAATTTGGCCGAACGATGGGTATATTTCTCATACTCGTTGGTCTCATCTTATATTTTCTTTCAGCCAGCTATGTCATGCCTCTAATCTCAAGCGGTGGTCTTATATTGTTTGTGGGATTTATATATCCAATAGCGCTCAGGCCCCTTTTTGTTCTGTGGATGAGTATCGCTGCATCTCTTGGATTTATTATGACCAGAATTATCCTTGGGCTCATCTTTTTTCTTATATTCAGCCCTATTGGTCTGGTATTCAGACTCCTTAAAAAAGATCATCTGGATGAGGCTATCGATCCTGAAGCAACTTCCTACTGGAGGAAAAGGGACTCCAAACCATATGAACCAGGTATGTCTGAAAAACAGTCCTGAGAGTTCGAGGGGAAAATAATCTGGTATGAGTAAACTGTCCATCGTCAAAGAATTCGTCCTTTTTCTCCGCGAAAATAAAAAAACATGGATGATCCCCATTGTCTTGATGTTATTGTTTCTAGGCGTCATTATTGTAGTGGGGCAAGGGAGTTCACTGGCCCCCTTCATTTATGCCATTTTTTAAGCACTTGAGAATTTTATGAAAAGCAAAAAAAACATATTCCGTATTCTGGCAGCACTACTCCCTGTTGCCTTCCTTGGCATAATAGAACTATCTCTTTGGATTGTGGATGCCTATCCGCAGCCCCCACTTTTTTTCGAGGTG
Organism: Fidelibacterota bacterium; assembly: GCA_013203185.1. Taxonomy (GTDB): domain Bacteria; phylum Fidelibacterota; class UBA8477; order UBA8477; family JABMPR01; genus JABMPR01. Next base: position 33,956 of record JABMOS010000112.1, read on the forward strand.
ACAGAGGGAGATACATCCTTTACTCAAATCAACTCCCAGGTAGGTGAGCGCTATTTTGACAAAGCCATTATGCCTGTTCCCAATCTATATCCTCAGAAGTTTAGCTCGGAAAAACCTGCTAGTACTATTCGCATTTTTTGTCTGGGTGGCTCCTCCACGGCTGGCTTTCCCTATGAAATGACTGCACCTTTCCCCAAGCAACTTGAGCTGCTATTGAAATCGGATTACCCCAACCAAAATTTTGAAGTCATTAATATGGGCCTGTCCGCCATCAACAGCTTTACAGTTGTAGATTGGATTCCTGAAATTCTGAACCAAGACCCTGATTTAATCCTGCTTTATATGGGTCATAATGAATTCTATGGGGCTTATGGGACTGGCTCCACAATTTCGTTAGGACATGACGGTAGAATTGTCCGCCTTGTTCTAAAGTTTCAAAAATTCAGGGTTGTTCAAATGATTACCTCTCTAATCCGAGGTTTTGCAGACCCTCCTCCCACTGAAACCAACTCAACCCTTATGGAAAAAGTGATCGATGACAAATTCATCGAAACCAATTCTGTTCTCAGGATAAAGACCAGGGGAAATTTTTCAGCTAACCTGGATGTTATCTTATCAGCATGTCAATCAGCAGGCGTTCCCGTTATACTGAGTAACCTGGTCAGTAATATCAAAGATCAAATGCCCCTGGATGTGACATCAAACCCTGATCAAACATCAAGCAAAGCAAATAAACTATATCTCAAAGGTCTCCGTGAGTTTCGACAGGGTGATACAACAACGGCCCATATCTCCCTTACCCGTGCAAAAAATAAGGATCAGGTTCCATTTCGTGGAAATGACTATCTCAACGAGATACTTCAACTTCAGGCTGGCCGATTTGGTCAACCCATTGTGAATATGAAATCTGCCTTCAGGCGTGCCTCCTCTTCGACTATCCCAGGCAATGATTTATTTTGCGACCATCTCCACCCCAACCCAATTGGCTACCATGTCATGGCAAGGGAGTTTCGGAAGGCTATGAATAAAACGGATTTACTACCCATAGCTCCCATTCAGGATACCACCATGCTCCCCATCCTGGTTACTGACCTTGATTGGGAAATTGGTGCACTACAAATATTCAAGCTGCGACAGCGGTGGCCCTTTGGCAACAGTAGTGTGGATTATGCCGACTATACTCCCCTTTACAATGACATGACTACCCAAATGGCCAAGGAATACCTTTTTGATCATGCCGTATGGGGTAAAGCCCACAGTGATATGGCAGACTATTATCTAAAGCAGGCCGATTTCAAAAAGGCTTGCCAGGAATATCAGGCTATTATTGAAATACATCCTGAAAAAACAGAGTATTACACCAAACTGATTGAGTGCGCAAAGGAACTTCGTTTGTGGGAACTGGTAAAGCAAACCAGTCAGGATGCCCTTGTGACTACTACCTCAAGAGGGATGTTTTACTATAATCTGGCGATATCTCATAGGATGACGGGCGATATAGACCAGGGTTTGTCTGTTATTGAAATCGCGCTCAAAGCACCTGAATTGACCCGCGTTCAACTGGCAAATATTCGTTTTACCTATGCGAGGTTTTTGCTGGAGGTCCAGAAACCTTCAGAAGCAGCATCAGTTTTAACTGAGTTGGTAAAAGACAGTCCGGATTTCACCAAAGCACAAGAATTGCTAAGCAAAGTTCTTTATTAGTAGACCCTTTATAGCATACTGGATCAATGCTAAGGATTTCTTCTTAGCGTTATATCCCCCGGTCTCATACTTAAATCAAATATGTAATTGCTGGAAAGATGAAAATCACCAATTGTGGCATTATCGCGAACAGCTTTTAGCAGAAGCGTAATACGTTTTTTGTGAAACTCATTGTTTGGGAAAATTTGTCCCTGGACGCTTCCCTTTATACTATAACCGCCATTCCAGTCATCCACTTCAATTTCTGTATCCACTATTTGCGCATTACCTATTGAACCTGTGATGTCCATTTCTGGTGTGACCCGCAAGGTGAAGCGAACCATCCCCACCTCTCCACTCAGATTAACATTGTAGAAGTGCCCCTCTCCCCGCCAATCTCCTATAAATTGTTCTAAACCTAGCGTGTCTGTTTGTCCCATGACCACGGTGCTCATACCCAGCAATAGTATGGAGACAGCTTTCAATATGATTTTCATTGGACCTCCTTGGAGGATATAGTTTGAAGATGATCCCCATTTATGTGATTATTTATCCTGATCAATTAATATCCCCATCTCGCCACCCTATCAATTCAAACATTTCTTCTACAGTTGCACCAAGAACCTGAGCCAATCGGAGTGCCAATCCGACTGAGGGTGAATAGCGACCTTTTTCAATTGAGAGAATGGTTTGCCTTGTAGTACCTACTCTTTCGGCCAACTGCTCCTGGGTTAAATCTCCAGCTTTCAGTCTACATAGCTTCAAATTATTTTTAATATCATACTTAGGTCTCATATCAACCAATATACAATAAACTATACATAATGAAAAGTTTATTTTACATTTGTAGCAAATCCACCTATATTTCTACCATCTTGACTGCACTTTTTGTTGATGCAAACCCGTCCTTTCCAAGCATTCTGCCACACCCCAAGACCCGCCTCTTAACCTTTTTACTTATGTGGTGTCTCAGTTATGTTATCGGCCAAATGAAACAGCAATCGCTGGCCAATAATCGGTCTCGATTTGATAAAGGAAAAGTTCATGCTACGATTCATAAAAGTTTTTCTCCCCTTCCTTCTGATAGCCTTCACAACAAATAATATTTTAGCCCAGCGCTCCAGTGGACCAGGAATGGGTGGAGGAAACAGATCCAGTAATGGTATTGTTGGTAAAGTCCTTGATGACCAATCAGGAAATCCTATCCAATACGCTAATATCATGCTCCATGACAGTGATAGTGAGGCAGCCATTACAGGTACCATCACTGATGAAAGAGGTCGGTTCAACATTACTCCTGTCAAACCGGGAAACTACTTCGTGACCATCAAATTTATGGGTTATGAGGAAATGAGAATCGACAGCCTAACCATTACCATGGCTACGCCCATGGCCATGGTAGGTGAAGTATTTATCGTACCAGCTACCATGTCAGGTGAGTCGGTTGTGGTAGAACGAGAACGAACCACCATGGAATACAAAATTGATAAAAAGGTAATTAATGTCGGTCAAGATCTTACTTCCAGTTCAGGGACAGCTGTAGAAGTCCTGGAAAATGTCCCTTCAGTTCAAGTTGATATTGATGGCAATGTGGAGTTGAGAGGAAGCAGCAATTTTACGGTACTCATTGACAACCGTCCTTCTATTCTGGATGGAAATGAAGCCCTGCAAACCATCCCTGCCAGCACAATTGATAATATTGAGATCATAACCAATCCATCGGCTGCCTACGATCCTGATGGTGTTTCGGGTATCATCAACATCATCACCAAGAAAAGCAAACTTGAGGGGATGAGTGGTATCGCCAATCTCAATGCCGGTATGCTGGGACAGTTGGGTGGAGATATTCTCCTCAATTACCGCAACCACAGATATACTGCCTATATCAGCGCAGCCTACCATTCCCGCGTTTATGAGGGACAGGACACCAGTATGAGTATAACCACTGTTGGTGACACAAGCTATTATGTTGGTCAACAAGGTGGTCGGCGTTTTGAGCACGGAGGCTATCGACTGCGCACGGGAATTGATTTTACCCTCTCTGACAATGATGTTTTAGGCATAAATCTTTCGTATGGATCCAGGGGCTTTTCTAGGTCAAGTGAAAATGCCTTTACGGAGTATTTCGAGTACCCCACATATCTCAGTTCGGTTTATAAGTCTACCTCAGAAGCCGATTCAGACCGTGGCGGTAGCTACTACAATTTGGGTGGGAACTTTGAGCATCGATTCACTGGTCCGACCCACCGTCTCGAAGTGAGTGGAAGGTATAGCATTCGGGAATCAGATGACGAAAGTACAACCATGCAGTTTGACGTCACCGGTGAACAGGTAAGTGGTCGAATAACCTCAGAAAATGGTCCTACATCACGGGGTCGACTGGAGGTCAAATACGAGCAACCATGGGCTAATGATGGCAAGCTTGAAGCGGGATATCAATTTCGTTCGGGAATTTCTTCAGATGAGAATGGATTGCAAATCTGGGACTCCACCACTACGGATTATCTCGTAGTGGATAGTTATGCTTTTGACACAGAGTACAAGCGAAATATTCAATCTCTATATAGCGTTATGTCCTCCAATTTTGGGAAACTGGGAATTCAGGGGGCTTTCGTGCTGAATACACCTATCGGAACATTGTACTCATCGATAGCACTGATGAATTTCAAATTGATCGTTGGGATTACTTCCCCAGCATCCATCTATCATACAATATCACCCCAACCCAGAAATTCATGACCAGTTACAGCAGGAGGATCGACCGCCCTCGTGGATGGTTTCTTGAACCTTTTGAAACCTGGACTGATGCTTACAATGTCCGGACTGGGAATCCAGGCCTGCTTCCAGAATACATTAACGCCTTTGAAGCTGGCTATATGAAATATTTCGGGAAAAATATGCTCTCCGCAGAATTATATGCCCGCCAGACCACCAACCTGGTTGAGCGTGTACAAAGTGTCTATTCAGAAAACGTCATTTTGCATACCTTTGAGAACGTGGGTAATTCGCTCTCAATTGGAAGCGAACTCTCTGTGCGTCTCATGCCTTTTAAGTGGTGGGATTTTAATCTTATGGGTAACATATATCATTACGAAATTAACGACCAGCCAGCCAGCTTTAATCAAGAGATTCAAAGCGATAATTGGAGTTTACGTTTCAACAATAATTTCACCGTGAATCGCAGGTTGAAGTTACAGATGAATGCCATGTATAACAGTCCCTCTGTAACCGCCCAGGGAGAAAGGGAATCTATGTTCTTCCTCAATGCCGGAGCTCGTTTGGATATTATTGATAACACGCTTAGTGTTTCTGTCAACGTCCGGGATCTTTTAGATACTGGCGATCATGAATTTACCAGCCAGGGTGACGGGTGGTATCGCTACCAATCTTCTGATCGAGTGGCACCAATTTTTTCAGCCTCTATCAAATACAACTTCAATAATTACCGATCAAGAGACAGGAGCGGGAATGGGGATAGTATGAATGGTGGCGAGAGTGCCGAAGGTGACGACTTTTAGGTCATATCAATATGCTAGAAAGTATTTGGTATGAGCATAAACCACAATTATCATCCTGCGTGATGATGAGAAGTATAAATATTGAGTTTCATGATTCCGTGGGCACACAAGCCCATGGATCAGCATATATATGTGGAGAATGTCAATAGGTAGACCTGTTTACTAACACATATCACAGAGGTATTTAAAACCCCGCTGATCTCAAGAGACGGCGGGGTTTTTTTGTTTCAGGAGATACAACCAAATAACCAAGAAAGGGGTTAGAAATGAACCTGAAAGACATGGTAAAAAAAGGACAGAAAGTAAGAATCAGTTTTTATAGCCGCGGGAGTTTGTGGTATATCACAGATAGTGGTTTTGAATTCCCAGTCCCCGTTGGAGACAGAGCTGAAGTTGGTAACGCCACCTTCCTGGCTGAGGATAAGGCCATTTATTTCATGCGTTATATTCGGAAATATATCCAGTTTCTGGAAGACGCACGTGTAGAAGCCAGGAATAGATCATAGCAATAAAAACAGGCAGATTATTCTGCCTGTTTTTATTAGTAGAAATTAAG
>JABMOS010000003.1 GCA_013203185.1 Fidelibacterota bacterium
ACTCGCATTTCCCAGATACCATTCGCAGAGCCGAATTGGTAGAGTCTAAAGGGATGCTGTATGTTGGAACAGGCGTGTCAGGTGGTGAAGAAGGTGCTTTATTGGGTCCTTCTATTATGCCTGGTGGCTCCAATGCAGCCTGGGAACATGTAAAACCCATCTTTCAAAAAATATCAGCCCATACCGACGAAGGCGAACCTTGTTGTGAATGGGTTGGTGAGAATGGTGCTGGTCACTTTGTAAAAATGGTTCACAATGGTATTGAATATGGCGATATGCAGATGATCTGTGAAACCTATCAGATGATGAGTCAAGGTCTTGGGATGTCCAATGAAGAGATGACCAATGTCTTCTCCAAATGGAATACCGGCAAATTGGATTCCTATCTCATCGAAATCACCCGGGATATCCTGGGTTACAAAGATGAAAATGGTGACGCTACTGTCGATCTTATTCTAGATACTGCAGGCCAAAAGGGGACAGGTAAATGGACAGCAATCGCTGCTTTGGACGAAGGCATGCCCTTGACATTGATTGGTGAAGCTGTTTTTGCCAGAGCCTTATCTGCTATCAAGGATGAAAGGCGTGAAGCTTCCAAAGTATTGGTTGGTCCAGAGAAGTCTACCATCACTGACAAGGAAGCATTCATCAACGATTTAGAAGACGCGCTGTATGCCTCAAAAATTGTTTCTTACGCTCAAGGATATCAGCTGATGCGCTCAGCAGCAGTGAGCTATGGCTGGAATCTAAATTATGGTGGTATCGCTCTAATGTGGCGCGGTGGGTGTATCATACGTTCTGCATTTCTAGGAAAAATTAAAGATGCATTTGAGTCAAATCATGACTTGACCAACCTTTTGCTGGACCCATTCTTTACGGATGCAGTAAGCAATGCCCAGGCTGCCTGGCGTAGAGTTATTATCAAAGCAGTGGAGTTGGGCGTCCCCATGCCAGCCATGGGCGCAGCCCTGGCATTCTATGATGGTTATCGTTCTGAGAGGCTTCCTGCGAATTTGCTTCAGGCCCAGCGCGATTACTTTGGTGCACACACCTATGAACGCGTTGACAAGGCGCGTGGTGAATGGTTTCACACAAATTGGACAGGACGGGGTGGCGATACATCAGCTTCAACCTATGATGTTTGATAAGGTCCACAGGAGGTAAAACTACATGTTAGGACTGGGTTTTACAGACCAATCAGTCTCTGAAGCACAAGTCCGGGATCTGGTCAAGGATAGCTTTGCCTCCCGGGATATGGCCGGCAAGAAGGTCTTATGTATCATACCGGACCACACCCGAACCGCGCCCATCGATCTTATGTTCAGACTGGTCTATGCTGAACTGGCTGAACGTGTAGAGTGGCTTGATTTCATAGTAGCACTGGGAACCCATCCACCCATGAGTGATGAGGCAATCAATCATCGAGTGGGAATAACTCAAGATGAACGTACCTCACGCTATCCCAAAGCCCGCTTCTTCAACCATCATTGGCAGGATCCAGATCAACTCAAAATAGCTGGAACTTTCTCAGCTGAAGATGTTTCTGAATTGTCCGGTGGATTGATTGAAGAAGCAGTAAGTGTAACCATCAACAAAATGGTTTATGATTATGATCTGCTTCTGATTATTGGTCCAACTTTCCCTCATGAAGTGGTGGGCTTCTCAGGAGGGAATAAATATCTCTTCCCGGGAATCGCAGGTCAGGAAATTATAGACATGTTTCACTGGCTGGGTGCGCTCATCACCAATCCTATGATCATTGGTCACAAATACACACCGGTTCGAGCTGTGGTGGATAAGGCTGCTGCCTTTCTACCCATGGAGCGTATGTGTATGAGCCTGGTTGTTAAAGGCACAGAGCTGGCTGGATTATACGTTGGAACACCTGAGGATGCCTGGGAAGCCGCTTCAGACCTGTCAGACAAGCTTCACATCGTCTACACCGATCGTACCTATCATACGGTGCTCTCACGAGCTCCTCAAATGTATGACGAACTATGGACAGGTGGAAAATGTATGTACAAACTGGAGCCAATAGTCGCCGATGGAGGTGATCTGATTATTTATGCCCCCCACATCACCCAGGTGTCAGAGATGCATGGACAAATAATTGAGCAGATAGGGTATCACGTTCGCGACTATTTCGTAAAGCAGCCAGATAGATTTTTGGATATCCCAGGTGGGGTAATGGCCCACTCCACCCATGTCAAGGGAATTGGAACCTATGAAGATGGGGTAGAGAAACCCCGGGTAAATGTAATCCTGGCAACGGGAATCCCTGAAGAGACCTGTAAGAAGATCAATCTTGGTTATCGGGATCCAGCCACAATAAATATTAAAGACTTTCAAGACCGCGAGGAAGAAGGGGTTCTCTATGTCCCTAAAGCCGGTGAAATGTTATATCGATTAAAAAGTAATAAAGGTTAAGACAATGGCAAAATTAGAAATTAGACAAGATGACTGTGAGTTGGATTTCCTATCCCTGGGAGCTTTGGTTCATCGCCTGGATCCAGGTAGATATCCGTTTCGCAAGGCTAGATCATTGAATATCCATGTTTCTGGTGGTGAGTATAATTGTGCCGCCAATCTGGCCGATTGTTTTGGTCTCAAGACGGGTATTGCTACTGCCATGGTTGATTACGGAATTGGTGAAATGGTGCAGACACGTGTCCGAGAAATGGGTGTCAAGCCAATCTATAAGTGGTTTAAACACGATGGCGCACGAGGACCAAACATTGCCACTGTCTACAGTGATGTGGGGTATGGCGTCAGGCCACCCGTTGTCTTTTACAATCGGGCTAATGAAGCAGGAGCCATGTTGAAACCCGGTGATTTTGACTGGAATGATATCTTTGGTAGAGGCGTACGCTGGTTTCATTCCGGTGGTATTTTTGCAGCCCTTTCAGAAACAACCTCAGAATTGATCATTGAAGCCATGAAAGCAGCCAAAGCCTCCGGTGCCATCACCTCATTTGATTTGAATTATCGCGGTAAACTTTGGGAATCCATGGGTGGTATTGATCAGGCTCAGGCAACCTTCAAGAAAATCGTTGAACATGTTGATGTGCTGATTGGAAATGAAGAAGACCTGCAGTTGGGACTGGGAGTCAAGGGTCCCAATGTGGAGAAAAAATCAAAACTGGACGCTTCCATCTTTTTCCAGATGATGTTAGAAGTGCATCGCGATTTTCCCAATGTGAAAATGGTAGCCACTACTATGCGAGAAGTTGAATCTGCAAACCGGCATCAGTGGGGTGCTGTGGTATGGACACCAGAGGACCAGGCTGTGAGTCCTACTTGTGAATTGAATGTACTCGATCGAATTGGTGGTGGTGATGGATTCGCATCAGGATTGATCTATGGCATTCTGGATGGGAGAGACCTGGACCAATCACTCCGATTGGGATGGGCCCATGGCGCCCTTTCCACGACTTTCCCAGGTGATGTAACCATGGCACGTTTGCCTGAAGTTGAGGCTTTTGCTGAGGGCGGATCTGCTCGTGTCCAACGCTAAATATCTGGATATCAAGTGCTTGCCCTAGATTTTGATGGTGTCATTGCCAATAGCATCGATGAATGTCTGGTGACAGCTTATAATGCCTTCACTCGAGGCAATGAGGGTTATGTGCCACGGACGGATCTCAAGGCGTTCAGTGATCTTGAAATGGCTGAGTTTCGAAATCTGCGCCCCCTCATCAGACGTGGAGAAGATTACGTTTTTCTCCTGCTGGCAATGTCTGAAAAAAAGCAATTATTATCCCAGATGGAATTTGATGAATTTCTGGATAAAAATGAATTCAATAGGGAAGAATATCGCAGACGCTTTTATGCTGAGCGGGAAGTTCTTCAAACTCAGAATCCTGAGATGTGGCTTAATCTGAACCCGCTGTATCCAGGCATGGCGTCGTTTCTAAAATCAGTCGATGCTGAAGAGATATACATCATCACCACCAAAGATCTGGTTTCTGTACGTCTGATATTGGAGCACAATGGCATAAGTTTGAAACCTGATCAAATGTTTCAGGCTGATAAAACCTTAGGCAAACCCGCAATTCTGAATTCGATCTTGTCAAAAAGGGGTGTTGGAGGTGAGCAGATTCATTTCATCGATGACCATGTTGGAACCGTGGTGGAAGTGAAGCATAATTCCCTGGCAAACGTCTATTGTGCCTCCTGGGGATATAATACAGTGGAGCAGCTTCATATGTTGCACCAGGAGAATATACCAGCTTTGTCCCTGGATGAATTTCTTGGCAAATCCTGGTAGAGATACGTTTTAAGAAGAAGAGAAAGGTCTTAAATGAGATCAATTAATATTGACAGTCTAACTGTTCCAGATTCACTGGCCCGGACCATCCTGATTGATGCACTTGTCCTTGTAAGTTTCTATTTAACCATCGTTTTTGCGCATCTCCTGCCATTTCCCCTCTACAAGTTGGACCCCATGAAGATCCTGGTTTTGATCACCGTAGTCTATTCGAATCGGGGGAATGCTCTGGGAATGGCAGCGGCTCTACCGATTTTGTCCTTTCTTAGTACGGGTCATCCTGTGTTTCCCAAGTTCATGATTATGAGTCTGGAATTGATTGTATTTGCCTTTGTGTTTATAGCGCTCTCGCAAAACAAATCAAGCGGTCTGGTCACCTTTCTCGGGGCAGTTCTCATTTCAAAGGGTGTGTATTATTTGATCAAGGCTGGTGCCATTGCTCTGGGTTTTCTGGATCAAGTACTCATTTCAACTGATCTGTATACTCAAATCCAGGCTCTGGTGATATTGGGAGCAGTATATTTTGTGATTCAGATAATCAGGAATAGAACGCAACTGGCGTAATTACTTGTAAATCTGAATGATGTTTTAGAATGGGGAGTATCTAAAAATGAGACATGTGAAGCGTGTTTTTGTTCTGATTCAAATTGGTATGGTTATGGGTGGCTTATTTAGGTGTGCTGGTGAGCAGGCTAAAGACACGAGCTGGACACCAGAAATATTAACCAAAGAAAATATTTATTTACCCGATTGGTCAACAGCCGGCTATGCGTGGGGAGAGCAGGAATTACCCGAAATGCAGGCTACGTTATCTGCTGTGGATTTCGGTGTGATAGCTGATGACCGAGGAGATGATTCCAAAGCACTTCAGGCGGCCTTTAAAGCTGCCCATGAGTTTGATGGTCCCGTTGTTCTACGCTTGCCACAGGGTAGGATTATTCTGAGAGAGATACTTTTTATTGAACGCAGCAATTTTGTACTCCAAGGTGCTGGTGATGCTGAAAATGGTACTATCATCTATATGCCGAAGCCGCTTTCCGAAACGCCTGACCCCGAAGAACTGACTGAATTGAGAGAATACCTGGTTGTTAACAAAAAACGGCAACGTGAAAAAGATCGTGGAATTGATGAGCCCTTTTCACAATACGCCTGGTCAGGCGGATTTATCTGGGTTCAAAATCCTGAGATTCAGGCAAAAATATACTTGAAAGACTATTATCAAGAGCCTGAAGTATTAGCTGAAGTCATCTCAGGTATAAGGGGAGAAAACAGCTTTGAAGTTTTGGATGGAAGCTTGCTCAAGGTAGGTGAGCATGTCAGAATCAATTGGTACAACAGAGAGGGTGAGGAATCCTCTCTCATTGATCATCTTTACGATGGAAAAGATGTGATTGTTGGACGTCGGCACTGGGAAAGTCCCGAAGTACCTATTATTAAGCAGGAAGTGACCATCATGATCATTTCTGGGAATACAGTTACATTGAAAGAGCAGTTGCTTCATGATTTGCGACCCGAATGGTTTCCCACCATTTCAAAATGGAACGCTCTCACACAGGTGGGCATTGAAGGAATAAAATTTGAATTCCCTGACCCGGATACGACCTACATCGCACATCATCTTGAAAAAGGTTACAATGCGATCTATTTGACAAACTTAACCCAATCCTGGGTTAAAAATGTATCAGTGCATAACGGTGATAGCGGAATCCTGGCAGATGTATGTTCAAATATCACGGTTGATGGTGGCATATACACCGGAAAGCTCAGTCACTATACCATCATGTTTGGGGATGTCACCAGCATGTTGGCAAGAAATGTTAAGGTGAATGGACCCTGCAGACACTCCTTAAGCTTTAACACTGGATCTCGTGCCTGTGTGTTCACCCAGTGCGCAGTTACCGTCGCACCTTCCCTGGACCAGCACGGAGGCGCGAATCACCAGAATCTGTTTGACAATATTGAAATTGTAGAAAACCAACCTGGTCGAACATTTTTCTATAAGGGTGGCGATGGGTATTGGTCACCCACACACGGCGCATTCTCAACCTTTTGGAATATTAATGTGGTTTTTAATTATGAAAATGAAACTGGCGCTGTCATTGAGCTCGAAGGAGTACCTAACGGTCCCTCTGCCAGACTTGTCGGACTCCATGCCAATTATCCCATGAATATTACCTACGGTCCTGACGCTTATATGGAAGGCATAAATAAGCCGGGAATAGCCGTTCCCTCACTGTATGCATATCAGCTGCAAAAAAGATTGAGCGCTGAGTTCTAAGGAAGATACATCTCATCTGATATTACGAGGTAAACGCTTTTATTCGGTCGCTCTCAGTCAATACACAAATTTAAGCGGATGAAGAGGACCCGATTCTTCGTTGTTTCAGAAGGCCATGAATTGAGCAGATTTTAAGTGTTTCTCATTGAGATAACATCGTGTAATATTGTCTGATCGAATACAAAGGGGAATCATATGCTTACCAAGGTTTCATTTCAATTGAATGGGAAACAAGTATCTGTTGAGGTAGATCCCAATACACCCCTCCTGTGGGTCATTCGGGATACACTGGGTTTCACTGGAACCAAATACAGCTGTGGCATGGGCATTTGTGGTAGCTGTACGGTCCATATTGATGGTAAAACAGCGAAGTCCTGCATCACACCCATTGCTTCTGTAGCTAATAAATCTGTAATGACCATTGAGGGTCTGGCGAAAGATGGTCTGCACCCTGTTCAACAGGCCTGGGTTGATGAAGAAGTTCCCCAATGCGGCTACTGCCAACCGGGACAGATCATGACCGCTGTAGAACTCCTTAAAAACAATCCCAATCCTGATGATGCTGAAATCGATGCTGCCATGAAGGGTGTGCTTTGCCGATGTGGGACCTATCAAAGAATACGCAAAGCCATTCATGTAGCCTCAGGGGAGGTGCAGGATGACTGATCTGAAGATGGGACAGATTTCACGTCGTGATTTTATCAAGTTGAGTTCGGGTTCAACAGTTGCACTACTACTTGGATTTTCCATAAATCGGTGTGAGAGCAGAACTCAAATTGATGAATTTAGTTTTGAGCCAAATATCTATGTACGTATTGGATCCGATGATACAATAACAATTGTAATGCCTCGAAGTGAAATGGGACAAAAGGTCTATACGGCCCTACCCATGATACTGGCTGAGGAGCTGGAGGCTGATTGGAATAAAGTCCGCGTCGTTCAAGGGGATTTCAATCCCGTTTTTGGTAGTCAAACCACTGGTGGCAGTGCCAGCATTCGTACCCATTACAATAGATTGCGTGAAGCAGGAGCCACAGCCAGGATGATGTTGGTTCTTGCTGCAGCAACAAAGTGGGGGACACCACCAGATAATTGCTATGCCAGTGAGGGGTATGTTCATCTCAAGGGAACACGGAAAAAATTAAGTTATGGTAGTCTTGCAGCTCTGGCCGAAAATGTGGAGATCCCAGAGCAAGTTATTCTCAAGGATCCCAAGGATTTTAAGATCATTGGCCGATCAATCAAAAGTCTGGATACAGCATATAAAGTGGATGGCAGCCTGGATTTTGGATATGATTTAACACTTCCAGGAATGTTGACCGCAGTGATCAAGAGAATCCCCACGTTTGATGGAAGTGTGGTTGATTATGACGATAGTAAAACCATGGAGGTTCCTGGTGTCGAGGCTGTAGTCCAAGTCTCCAGTGGAGTTGCTGTAGTTGCCAAAGATACATGGTCTGCAATTCAAGGCCGAAAAGCCCTTGATGTTACCTTTGATGGTGGTCCAAGCGCACACTTGAATAGTACAGATATACGTGAAAAGATGTTAAACGCTCTTAAACATTCTGGAGAGGTACTCAGGAATGATGGCAACATCAATGTAGCCCAAAAGAAAGCTAACAAATCATTGGAACTACTTTTTGAAGTACCCTATCTGGACCACGCTCCCCAGGAGCCCAACAACTGTACCGCTCACTTCTACGACGGGTTATGTGAGATCTGGGCACCAACCCAGAATCCCGGGGCGAGTTTTGAAGCTGCCAAGAGCATTACAAGTTTTGAAGATTCCAAAATAATTCTGCACACTTTGAGAATGGGTGGTGCTTTCGGACGCCGATTAGCAGCTGATTACACGGTTGATGCTGTTGAGCTCGCAAGGCACTTTTCTGACCCCGTTAAAGTGGTTCGTACCCGTGAGGAGGATATCCAGCATGGAACCTATAGACCTGCCACTGTACATCTCCTGAAGGCTGGTATTGGTGAAAACAATGAAGCTCTTTATTGGAAACACACTGTTTCTGGTCCTCAGGTCGGCTGGCACGGAACCATCACGGGCGGTGCTCCAGATCTGGCATATGCAATCCCAAATGTCAATGTTGATGTGGTCATGTCCCCATTCCCGGTACCTACAGGACCGTTTCGATCCGTTGCGCATACACAGAATGGATTTGTCAATGAATGTGGCATAGATGCACTTGCCAGACTTGCGGGGCAGGATCCATATGCCTATCGCCGCGAACTCCTTCGCGATTCGCCTCGCCACATTGGTGTCCTTGATCTTGTGGCAGAAAAAAGTGGCTGGGGCAAGGATCTTGAACCAGGTCACGCCAGAGGAATAGCTGTTCATTATAGCTTTCGAAGTTATTGTGCCATGGTTGCCGAAATTAGCCAGGAGAAGTCAGGAAAATTTCGTGTCCATCGGATGACAGCTGCTATAGATTGCGGACAGGTGATCAATCCTGATGGTGTGTGGGCTCAAGTGGAAGGCGGAATCGTCATGGGACTCACAGCAGCACTGCATGGCAAGATCACACTTGAAAACGGACGTGTGCTACAATCGAACTTTCACAATTATCCTATACTTAGAATGGATGAAATGCCGGTTATTGATATTCATATCATTAAAAGTGAGGAACCACCCACGGGAGTTGGGGAGCCACCCGTCCCACCAACACCACCAGCACTTATCAATGCCATTGCAGCCCTTACTGGAGAATACATAACTCGATTGCCAATCAATGGCTGATCAAATCTACGCTATAATGATACAAGGCTGTGGTTTGAGCGGAGAACTGTCCAGCTAGTGCGACAGAAATACATCCCTCTAAATAGTCTGCTCATAAAACCAGCAGGTCCTGACTGCAACCTGGATTGTGAGTATTGCTTTTATCTTGAAAAGGATGCACTGTTTCCAGAGACCAAAACTCACCGAATGTCTGATCAAACACTGGAGGTCATGATAAGGAACGCTTTGGAGCAGTCCAGGGGCCATATTTCCTTTGCCTGGCAGGGGGGCGAGCCAACCCTGATGGGTCTACCTTTCTTTCAAAATGCCCTTCAACTGCAACAGAAATATTCCCAGGGACATCACATCGAGAACACCTTCCAAACCAATGGAACACTTATTGACAAGGAGTGGGCAACTTTCTTGCATGAGAATGATTTTTTACTAGGGCTCTCATTGGATGGACCTGCCCATATTCATGATCACTATCGAGTGGACAAATCAGGGAATCCTTCATTTGAAAAGGTGAGAGATGCCGCAGACCTTCTCCTTGACCATCAAGTTGATGTTAATGCCCTGGTTGTTGTGAATGATTACTCTGTGAAATACCCAGAGGAAATATACAAATTCCATAAAGATATTGGGTTGGATCATATGCAGTTCATCCCTTGCGTAGAGCATGGTAATATACACTCAACTTTGGCTCCCTATACTGTCAGTGCTAAGGAATATGGCGAATTTCTATGTCATATCTTTGATCTCTGGGTCCAAGATATTGATGACCTTGTAGCAAAAACATCCATACGATTCTTTGATTCAGTATTTCGAAAGTATGTGGGTCATCATCCTGCAGACTGTACCCTCCTGGCGAATTGTGGTGTCTATTTAACGGTTGAACATGATGGAAGCGTCTATTCCTGTGATTTCTATGTGAATCCTGAAAATCTTCTTGGTAATATTCATGATGCAAAATTGGTGGATATGCTCAACGGAGAACAGCAAATAGGATTTGGGTCTGCCAAATCTACCTTACCTCAGGAGTGCCAGAGCTGTGAATGGCTGGGCTTGTGCCGTGGTGGCTGTCCCAAGGACCGTATCCTGGAAGGCGATGAGAGTGGACTCCATTACCTCTGCGAATCCTTCAAAATATTTTTTGCCTACGCTGACGCCACCTTTAAGTCGCTGGCAGGAGCATGGCAGAATCAGCAGGCTGAATTGGCAAACCTAAATTCGATTCTGGTCAGAAATGAGTTGGGGGAAACCAAAGTCTAGTGGTTGGATAACGTATTCCAGGTGAGTTGGTGAGGAAGGGTTACTTCTTAAATTCAATAGCCTTGAGAATTATTTCCTGAATATCTTCCACAGTAAAGGGTTTGGCCAGAGCGAAATCAATAAATTCGGCCAGGTTTGGTTCATCCTCAAGGAAAATTGGCCAGCCCGAGAGCAGCAGTACCGGTGTATTCGTCTGTTTTGATTTAATCATTTCCGCAAATTCCCGACCGCCTAGTTCAGGCATTTCCATATCCGTAATAACCAGATCATAGTCGTTATTCTCGAAATCCTCGAAAGCCTTGGCAGTTGAGATGTGCGTGGATACTGTATGTCCTTCAGAGGTGAGTAACTCATTGAGAATTTCTGTGAAATACTCATTGTCATCGACTGCAAGAATGCGGATGGGAGGGACTTCAAGTTTTGGTACCGTTATTTCCACTGGACCCGTATCAACCTTGTTAAAACTTAGGGTGATCTTGGTCCCAACACCAACCTCACTATCAACGATAATTTCACCATCATGACGTTTTATGGTTCCATAGACCTCACTTAACCCCAAACCGGTACCAAAACTCCCCTTTGTACTGAAAAAGGGATCAAAAATGCGGTTCTGTACATCCTCGGTCATGCCTGTCCCAGTATCTTGAATATTGATCTTGATTTTACTATCCGATTCAGAAGTGGACATGGTGAGCAAGCCGCCATCTGGCATGGCATCTACGGCATTGAAGATCAGGTTCGTAACAGCATTTATAATTTCGGATTTACTGCCCGCAATAAATAGATCTGGTTTAAAATCACTTATGGTGGAGATGATGATACCATCCTTCTGCTGCACCTCCATCCATCTTGGTTGGGTCATGTAGACCACATTTTGCATAAGGGTTAAGGTATCAATTGTTTCTCTTTCGGTGACACGTCCACCACGGGCAAAATCCAGCATACGACGAATCGTATCGGTCCCTGTTCGGGCAGATCCTTCAAGGAGATCCAATTGTCTGAGTAGCTTGGCATCTGTTGCTGTTTTTTTAATAAGATGAATCTGACCCATCACCTCGGCCATGACATTGTTGAAATCATGGGCTGCTCCAGCAGTCAGCTTACCTATGGATGCGAGTCTCCGGGATTGTGCCGATTCATCCTCAGCTGCCCTGATGTCACTGATATTTCGAACTGTAATGATAAACCCTTGGAGACCATTATCATCGTCAACAATGGGGTGGGTTCGTTCCTCAAAAAATTCGCCATAACGTGCATCAAAGTAATTGGAGTTTACCAGACTTCCAGTTTCCAGGGAAGCGGGGAGGGGACAATTGTCGCAAGGAGTATCCTTGTCATGAATCATCTTATGGCATTTCAGACCGCTGAGTGTATTCCCCTGCCCAATAATGATGTTGGCAGACTGATTTGCGTCAATTATCTGATAGTCTGCATCAGATAATACGATGATATCAGTCAGATTGTCCAGGACATCCTGAAGGCGAAGTTTGTTGTGCTCAGGCTCCATTGCCTACCTTATAAATGATTAATCAGACTATATGTTAGCAGTCTGACCTATTGAATAATTTGACTTTAATATTTTATTAAGCAAGAGATTACATTGTCAGCACAGGGAGAAATCATCTACCTACTAAAAAACCGAAAACCTACCCGAAATATGATTACTACTTTCGGGTAGGTTTCACAACCATTGTCGATACGTGTTTTTCGGAGGTACAGCTTTTTACGCTATTTCACCAAGGTGGACAATTCACCCTCAACTTCAGATACTCGTGCGAGAGCGTGTAAATCAACAAAACTCGCTTTGGCATCATTAAGAAAGTCGATGGCCTTGTCAGTATCTCCCTGCTCAATGAAGAGGTGGGCTAACTCAACCTGGGTTTGACCAACATTCAAGGGCTTATTGTGGTCTCGAGATATTCTGAGACTATTTTCCAGGAATGCCTGGGCCGTGCGATAGTTCTTCCGCTTGCCAGATATCATTCCAAGAACCTTGTATGTTTCACCGATACTAAGCCTGTCACCAAACTGTGAGAAGGCCTGAAACGCTGAAGTGGCTAAGGCAGTGCCTGCCGATAAATCATCTTCACGATACAGAATCTCTGACTTCTCCAGGTATGTTAGACTCTTCATATGGTTATTCTCTGATATGGTAGACAACTCGATACTCTGGTTAAAGCTTTCCAATGCCTTGGCATCTTCGTGTTTCGCCTTGTAGGCAAGACCGATATTATGCAGAATTCTCGCTTTGATAGATCGATCGTCATTTTCACCCAGTAGTTCAAGTGTCTGCATCAGATAGCTTAGTGAGTCATCATATGAACCCTTCATATGAAAAATATTGCCCAGGTTCATGTTGATCTTAATCAAGATTTTGTTGAGCTCATACTCTGCAGCAAGTGCTTTCGCTTCTTGTAGCAGTTTCACAGCTCGCTCGATCTCGCCTTTTTCGACGAGAACAACACTTATTGAAAGCATTGTGCCAGCCAAGTGCTGAGGATCCTTTAGCTTGATATAGTAATCCATACAGAGTTCGTATTCTGCTAGGCTTGTATTGAAATCAGATAGGTAAAATGAAATATCACCTAATCTCTGATGAACTTGCACGGCGAGGATATCATCTTTTAATAGTGCTGAATGATCCTTCAACAGTAAAAGTAGTTGTTGAGCTTTGTGAAATTGACCATATGGAATGGCGATTTTAGCGATTTCGTAAAGCAATTCAAGATATTGATTCTCATCTAGGAATTTGGCAGAATGAAGCTGAATAGTATCAAAGTCGATTTCTCTGAAGATTTCAGTCTTGCTCCCTAGTTCCTCTGGTGTTGTTTTTTTCCAACTCTTCTTTAGTAGTCTTTCACGCTCACTCCGCAGACGTACCAGATAGTCAGCAAAATCTTGCCCACATCTTTCAACTGCCTGCTTGTGAACAGCACTTAAGAAGGATTGTAAATTTGTGTCACCCATAATTTATGTCTTCTTTATATTTATTTGTTGGCAATAGTAAATAAATGAATATACATGAATTATTACGCTTAATAATCCTCGTCCTCTCCAAGACCCCATCCATATTGAGTGAAGTGATCAATGGCGAAATTGATGGTTTTTTCATCAGGATCTACAGTATAATCCTCAACAGCAAACCAGGTGACTCCTTCGTCCTCACTGAAAAAAGGTTGTAGATTAAGACTTTCCCAGTCATCACCCTCGACATCGAGGAATTCCCAACTGAGAGTAATAAACATGTCAGTATCATAGTTTCTACTGGGTAGGAACTCGACACCAGCAGCTGTCTGTTCAGACCAATTATGATTCAACACACGAACACTGATATCCAATTTATGTTCTTCAAAAGCATCTTCAGGCACAACAACCTTATTTCCAAATGTCCTACTACCACCGACAGATCCACCATCGTGGTTATGTATTTTTTTGGATGCGTATCCTTTAGACCGACGCGCCAGTGCTTTCTCCGCTTCTGCTTCAAGGACGGCGATAGTTTCAGGGTTCCAATTTACCCAGGTGATCTGATCCAGCGGTGTACCATTCACCAGGGACATATCACCCTCAATGTCAGGGGTTAATGGATTTACAGAGCAGAAGTTGAGTACTGAGGCCATTAAGGCCAGTACCGCCATCCGCAGCCAATTACGATGTTTCATGAGATGATTCCTTCCTAAGAATTACCATATAATTAATCGCTAATAGATTTCTCCATATCAGCGAGTGTATCCTGATCTCATTCTTCATATACGTAAACATGCCAAGATCCAAATAATCAAAATATGCATCTTGATTTCGGAGATAAGCTCCAATAAGTTCACTTTTGCTAAATCTTTAGCCTTTTCTAAAAAGTATCTTGCCAAACTTCTTAATGCAAAGCTTTAAGCAATAGACACAAGATACTATGATACGGCTAAGTATAACAAGTCCAATTTTCGTGCCAGTCTTTGTATCTGGACTGTTGGGGAGGAATAGGGTGACTTGAAAGTATGGAATATTTATGGTTACATCAGAGTAACGGTTTTTTTGAGTCCCCTCATACACGACTGTAAATAAATACTTTAGGTGCGAGAAGCAATTAATCCGAAAAAAAATTCATCCCATGAAAATATCTCACTCAGAATCTCGCTAACAGTACACAGGATGGGTGTGATGTTATGTTGATTGTGATGAATGTGGTTTATATCAACCGGGGTGGGTGATAATAACCGGTTTATATAAACCGGTTATCCGTTTGAAGATAGATTGATCCTGAGCTCCAGGGTCAATGGCCTATCTGTCTGATGAATCATTTCGCATTTACTCGAAACGCTGCGTATCACTCTTGCTAAATAGCGCAGAGGAATCTCTCCAGCAGAGGGAAAAGACAATGCAGAATTCTCAGCTACAGGGTCGGGGGCTGAGACGATACGTTTTACATCAGCTTTGATTATATACTGATTATTCCCTTTATCCAGCTCAGAGCTAAGTAGAATGGGTCCCTCTATTTCATAGGATTTAGCATTTTTCAAATAAGCATACAAAAAGATCCAGATGATTCCTGAATTGGCGACAGTCACAATTGGATCAGCCCCAATATGCCGTTTTAGAATCATCCCTTTGAAGGTTGGCAGCTCCAGGAGCTTGTCCACAGCATCAGAAATCATTTTGGGAAATTCAAGCTGATGGGTCTCCAAAGGTATCTGGTCAACACTCAACAAATTTTGCGAGAATTTTACAAGATTGGCAATGGATTCTGAAACCTGAGCAGATTTTGCTGTAGCTTTTTCATAATCTTTGTCTTGTAGGGCTTTCTGCAAAAACGAAGCGTTCATGGACAGGGCAGTGAAGCGGTTATTCATTTTATGGGTAAATCCAAAATCATGGGCGGCTGCACTGTAGGCAAAGACCAGCTCCATCAATTCAGAGAATTCCTGAACATCCATGGGTTTAGATTGTCTCGTGTCTCTTTTGTCTCCCATCATCCCACTCAATTCGTAGTTGATTTGTTAAGATATTTCGAACAGGATCCAGCTCAGGAAAGATTGAATTTTTTAAGTCGGTATTTTATGGTTTCCCGGCTAAGACCCAGAAGCGCCGCAGCCTGGGTTTTGTTGCCGCCAGTCCTATCAAGTGCCTGTTTCAATAAATTTTGCTCCAGCTCCTCCAGTGAAATACCAGCTTCAGGAAGGTGAACCATATGACTCATTTGTATATCTAAAGGTACTTGTGTTCCCTTAGATGGAATGTCTTGTTGGAGACTAATGCTTTGTGATGAGAGTATATCACCCCTCTCGAATAATACTGCTCGCTCAATCACATTCCGGATCTCTCTGACATTCCCTACCCAGGGGTGGCCTAAAAGCATTTGTTGGGCTGAAGGGGAGATGGTACGGATATTCCGTTTAAATTCCTTATTAAATACATCCAGGAAGTAATTCGCCAGTATGAGAATATCATCGTCACGCTCACGAAGTGCCGGGAGAGAGACAGAAGCCACATTGAGGCGGTAAAATAGATCAGCTCGGAATTTATTTGTTTCCACCAAAGTCATGAGATCTAAAGAGGATGCACTGATAATGCGGGCATCGATTTTTATCTCTTTAGTACCACCTACACGTCTAAAGGTTTTCTCTTCAAGCACCTTAAGGAGTTTTGATTGAGATGCGAGGTTCATATCGCCTATTTCATCCAGAAAGAATGTCCCCTCATGGGCCAGTTCTAATAGCCCCTTTTTTCTGTTCTTTGCATCGGTGAAGGCACCTGCTTCGTGACCAAATAATTCTGATTCAAGGAGGCTTGGTTGAATGGCAGAGCAATTCACCTCTATAAAAGGATGTTTTGATCGAGGGCTCTGATTGTGTATTGAGCGCGCTACCAGCCCCTTCCCAGTACCTGTTTCACCACGAATCAACACCGTTGTTTTTGAAGACTCAGCGACCTGGTAGATAAATTGATACACTTTCTGCATAGGTTCACTGGTGCCAATGATGTCACCAAATTGGTTCTGACTTTTGTCCTGAAGATAGCTTAGTTGTTCACGTTTCTTACGGCGGTCAACAGCGTGATTGACCTGAATCTTCAATTCATCGGGGTCAATGGGCTTACGAATATAATCCATTGCCCCTAGCTTGATGGCTCGGATAGCAGAGCGGATATCTGCCTGTCCTGTGATCATGATAACTTCCACATCTTCAATTTCAGATTTCAGTTTTTCGAGAAAGGTTAATCCATCCATGCCAGGCAGACCAATATCCAAAAGGATTAAGTCTGGATTCTCCCTTAGAATATAGGGGTGGGCATCCTCAGCTGAGTTGAAGGTGGATACTTCATATTCGTCTGATTCAAACAGTTCCCGGAGGAGCTCTCTGATCTCAGAGTCATCGTCTATTATGTGGATGGAGACCATGCATCAAACTTTCCCGTATTCCATAATAATGCAAGCAAAATTAGAGCAGGGAGGCTTCATTGCTTGGGAGAGAATTTATAACATTATTGTTTAGATAGCTCCAGAGTAGATGCCATCCTCATAAAGTCCTTTCAAAGCTCCGTAATTCTGAGTAATTATGGTCGGTTTAGAATCTATAATCATGAGGAAATAGTGCCAAACAAACGTATGCAGAATGATCATCCTAAAACTGTCCTTATAATTGATGACGAAGAATCCATTCGGGATGTACTGGTCAATTTTTTTGAAGAACTGGGATATGATATTCTCACAGCCAGGGATGGTCGTGGGGGAATCGCTGAGTTCAAACGCAACCCAACTGATCTTGTTATCACAGACATAGTTATGCCCAGGGTAGAGGGGATCGGAACAATACGTGAAATACGAAAACAGTCAAAAAGTGTTAAAATTATTGCCATGACTGGATTTGTGGGTTCTTATCTCCAGGAAGCAGTTACGCTTGGAGCCGATGATTCCATAGGTAAACCATTTACATCAGAAGAATTGATTGAAGTGCTGGAGCGAGTGACAATTAGCTAACGATGTGCTTGAATTTTAAAATTATCAGCAAAAAATTGATATTTGTTGCCCCATTTCTAATGAGATACCTCGCCTCATGAATGCTCATCATTTTTCATTTGTACCCTTGCTCATTGTGGTTCTACTGGCTTTCATCGTGCCTGTATTTCTGGGTCGATTTAGAAAACTAGGTATACCTGTTGTCGTCGGTGAAATCCTTGCCGGCATGTTGCTGGGCAAAAGTGGTTTTAATCTGATTCGTGAGGATCATGTCTTAAGCATCCTCTCCATTCTAGGCTTTTCACTCCTCATGTTTCTTTCTGGACTCGAAATAGATTTTGCAAGTCTCTTCAACGTCTCCATGAAGAAAAAATCTAACATTCTAGCCAGAACCCTGAGCAACCCACTCGTATTCGGGTTGATCCTATTCGTACTTACCTTGGGTGGGGCTTTTATTACTGGTCTGGTTGTTCATCGCTTAGATTTGGTCTCAGAACCATGGATTATCACTCTGGTACTTTCTACTACATCACTTGGTGTGGTTGTCCCTGTCTTAAAAGAACATGGACTGTCTGGGAATCCTTTTGGACAAAGGGTGTTATCTGCAGCATTGATAGCAGATTTCGTAAGTATTCTGGCCATAAGTATTTATGTTCTGCTCCGAAGCCAGGGTCTCACTTTGGAGATACTCCTCATATTGGTATTGTTTGCCGTATTCGTAGCCGTTCATAGACTCACTGCACTTTTTCAAAAACACCTGCCTACTGAAAAAATATTGGAGCGGTTGGCATCACCCACATCCCAGATAAAACTCAGGGGCGCCATTGCTCTGGCCCTGGTGTTCATTGCCCTGGCTGATAGTCTGGGTATTGAAAATATTCTGGGTGCATTCCTGGCTGGTGTGATTCTATCCCTGGCATCCAGCGGGAGTACCTCTGGTTTACGGCATAAGTTGGACGGTATTGGTTACGGATTTTTTATTCCCATTTTCTTTGTCATGGTTGGTGTAAGATTCGACTTGCCTGTTTTGCTAGAATCGCGAGAGGCAGTTATGTTGGTCCCTTTCATGGTTCTGGCTGCCTATCTCATTAAATTGATTCCATCCCTGCTCTTTAGAGTGTTTTTTTCCTGGAGAGAGACCTTTAGCGCCGGTTTTATTCTCAGCTCAAGACTCTCGCTGATTATTGCTGCTTCAGCAATCGGGTTGGAGTTAGGGGTTATATCGCCTCCCTTGAATTCGAGTATAATTCTCGTAGCCATCATCACTTGCACACTTTCACCCCTTGCCTTCAGTTTGCTTAATAAGAAGAAAACTGAAAATCCTGACCATATCCTCATCGTTGGCGACCATCCCATGGTCGATTTTCTTATGCAACAGTTCAAACATCATGGTCTGGTAGCTAGGAACATTCGCCTCAAGAGCCTCTATGAGCAGACAAATGGACAGGAAGACAATAAGGAGCTCTTGCCACAGCAAATATTGGTTGAAGCTTTACGGGATAACGGTATAGAAAAGGCAAACACGGTAATTGTCCTTGCAGAGCAACAAGATGAGAATTATCGCATATGTAGATTGGCGATTAATTACTTCAATATTGGGAATGTCATATCTTTGGTCAAGGACCCTGTCCGAAATAGTAAATTTCGTGAGCTAGGCGTGCGCGTAGTCAATATGATCTACTCGACGGCGTTGATCATTGAGAGTATGGCGTTGAGCAAGGATGCCTTTTCAGTCGCTTCAGATATTGATGAGATGCAGGAAGTTCGTGAGGTGAAGATATTAAACGAGGCCATACATGGTAAACGTATTGCACAGATTAATCTTCCTGAAGCAACAAGTATACTCATGCTGATTAGAGGATCAGAAATGATCACGCCAGACGGCGATACCATTCTTCAAAAAAATGATATTATCACCTTAGTAGGCGAGGAAGATCTTGTAGATTCCGCTTTAAGTCTTTTTACCCGAAATCAGAAATAAGTCATTTTATATAAGTGAAACATCACTAGAAATTTCTACCAATGCTGGACCTTCTGTATCAAACAGAGCATTTAATACGCCCAATAGCTTAGACTTTTCAGAGACCTTATATCCTGTGGCTCCGATAGAGCCAGCCAGCTCGGCAAAATCTGGGTTCACCAGATCGGTTCCCCAAACAGGAAATTCACCAGAGCTCTGTTCTTTTGAGATTTTTCCCAACTCATTGTTATTGATGACCACAACTTTAATTGGCATCTTGTATTTCACTAGAGTTGTCAGCTCGGCCAGATACTGGCAGAGGCCCCCATCACCTGTAACGGCCACAATAGGTCGTTCATTTCCAGCAGCTGCCCAGGCTCCCATGGACGCGGGCAACGCAAATCCAATAGACCCAAGGTAACCTGACATAAGGAAGGCCTGTTTCCTGGATTCAAAATATCTACCAAGGGAATAGGCATTATTGCCCACATCCACACAGATGACTGCATTCTCAGGGACCGTTTCGGTCAGTGCCTGGAAAATTGCACTGGAACTGATTCCCATACCACGATCCTCATTGATTCGTCGAGACTTTTCCTGTCTCCAAATTGCCCAGCGCTCACCAATCTCAGATCGATGATCAATACTTTGAAAATCAGCACCAAGCTGATCTTTAAGCAGCTCTAGAGTTACGGAGATTTCTCCCCAAACAGGACATTCGATGGCATCGAATTTACTCAGAGCAAGAGGATCAAAATCAATCTGGATGGTTGGCTTTTTAGGTGTGATGCCGGTATGTTTTGAGAAGGAGGCTCCCACTGCCAGTAAGACGTCACTCTCATTCATGAAATATGAGGCTATGGGTGTTCCACTTCGTCCCAGAACGCCACCTGCCAATTCATGTTCATCCGAGACAAGACCCTTACCCTTAAATGTGGTAACTACAGGGCATCGGAGTGTTTCAGCCAATTCAACAACTTGTTTCATATGAAATCTGGCACCGTGACCAACGATAATGACGGGTCTCAGGACTTTTCGCAACATGCTTAAGGCTAGTCGTAATTGTTCTGGGGGTGGGGAAATATTTTGTTGTGTTATTCGCAGCCTAGGGTCTTGGATGACTGTACTGATTGCAGGTGCCACCTGGACCTCGTCAGGGAAGGTGAGATGCGCAGGCTCACGATTGAGGAAGGCATGCTTGATCGCTTGAGTCATCAATTCGGAATGCTTGGAATCAGTATGAATTCGGTGGTTAAAATTAGCAACACTCTGAAACGCCTGGAGCAAATCTACCTCCTGAAAGGTTCCAGTACCTATTACATGGGTTTCAACTTGTCCTGTGATGGCTAGGAGAGGAGCACGGTCCACTTTGGCGTCCCACAGGCCAGTAAACATATTTGTTGATCCAGGTCCAGCTATTGCAAAACATGCTGCTGGTCTGCCTGTGAGCTTACCATAAGCTGAGGCGGCAAAAGCTGCAGCACCCTCATGTCGAATTCCAATATACTTTAACTTACCTTGTTCCTCCTGCCGTCTCATGGCATCAGCTAAACCGAGGTTTGAATGTCCCACCATACCAAAGATGGTGTCAACGCCCCCTTTGATCATGGTTTCAATCATTACATCTGAAACTGTCTGCTCATGAGGTTGTGCCTGTGGGAGTCCGACGAATACTTGTTTTCCCTCGATCTTGATGGGATAGGTTGGCACACCATCGTCGAATCCTGGTGCTTTGCCACTACAGGGGTGATAATCCCAGCCATGCCATGGACAACGCAATAGACCTTTCTCGATACTACCTTCACCAAGAGGGCCCCCCTGATGTGGGCAGTGATTGTCCAATGCGCAAATTTCTCCTTCATAATGAGTTAGACAAATTTGTTTGGTATCAGCGATGACTGTCATGACACGGCCTTCAATCAGGAAATCTTTATCCTTTAAAACTGACCACCATTTCAGACTATGCTTGCTCATTGTTATTCCCTTTCAATGGATTTATCGATGCGTGTATCGCTCTGCTACCCAGGATCAGCGAACTCTCTGAAAGTAGTCAAGATCATCCAAAATAATGTCGGGTGATAGACAATAACAACGAATGGATATTGTTCTTACCACCAACCTCCCTATACATTTGGCACTGCATACTCCAGGATTCTTGTCCATGTGAGGGTTGAGACGTCTACTATGTAGGACAATCAGGAGACATAATAGGGGTCTCCCTCATATGGATATTGTGTCATATTTCCATCTTTATTGCGCAATCACCAACAACGCAAAGGAGAATACCATGCAAACAAATGACACAAGACAATCAAACGAAGTAAACCTGGACCACGTAGCACGCTTTAGCGCTTTGGACATTTTAGGAACAATAGTCATCATGGGTGTTGCCTTTGGAATTATAGCTCCCTTCCTCATTTAAAAATTCAGATGTAATTGTAACACCCTCACCGCAAGATGCGGGAGATATGCTTTTTTTGCTTAAGAGAAGGGATGGCCTTGGCCATCCCTTCTCTGTCTTTGTGCTTAAAATTGTCATTCAGACCACATACAGAATTCCTCTTGGCGACCATTCATAATGATAATTTATATTATGAAAATGATAAGAAAATGCTTAGCGGTTAACTAATTATGTATTATAAATGCGTATCATAATTATGGCTTGATTTTTGTCCAAGAGATTGCCAGTTATACTGGTCAATACGTCATCTAGATTTTCTGACGTCTTGTGGATCAAGAATTATTATTAAAATTGAAGCTTAAAAAGCAAAAGGGAAAAGGGCTTATCTATGGATTTTTCATTCGTTGATTATCTGATATTTATTACCTATGCCGTGACCATTGTCGGCGTTGGCTTATGGGTATCCAGAAGTAAAGAGGGGCATGAAAAAAATGCTGAAGATTATTTTCTTGCAGGTAAATCTTTACCATGGTGGGCCATTGGTGCCTCACTAATTGCAGCAAATATTTCCGCTGAGCAATTCATCGGTATGTCCGGTTCAGGTTTTTCACTGGGATTGGCTATTGCTTCTTATGAGTGGATGGCAGCCCTTACCTTAATTATTGTAGGTAAATACTTCCTCCCAATATTTATAGAAAAGGGTATATATACCATTCCCCAGTTTGTTGAGGTTCGCTATAGCAAGAATCTGAAGACCATTCTGGCCGTGTTTTGGATCAGCCTGTTTATTTTTGTGAATCTTACCTCTGTATTATTTCTCGGAGCTAAAGCTCTGGATACCATTCTAGGCACAGGCAATGGTGATTACATCATGCATGGAATCTTAGGCTTGGCATTTTTTGCTGCAGCTTACTCTATCTGGGGTGGCCTCTCAGCGGTTGCCTGGACAGACGTTATTCAGGTTATACTTCTCATAGTAGGTGGTCTGGTTACGTCCGTCATAGCTCTCAACCATGTAACCCCTGATGGTGGCATGCTACACGGGCTCTCACATATTTACAATGTGGCTGGAGATCGTTTTCACATGATCCTCAAGGAAGGACATCCAAGTTTTAGTAATCTACCTGGGATAGCGGTCCTCGTTGGTGGTATGTGGGTTGCCAATCTTTACTACTGGGGCTTCAACCAGTACATTATTCAGCGTACATTTGCTGCAAAATCACTTAAAGAAGCCCAAAAGGGTATCGCCTTTGCCGCCTTCTTGAAACTCATCATTCCACTGATTGTTGTTATCCCTGGTATCGTTGCCTATGTGATGTTCACAGCTCCTGAGGGAACCAGTATTATCCCTGGCGTTGATGAAGCTTTCAGAACTGCAGATGGTATAAATTATGATAAGGCTTATCCATGGTTGATCAGCCAGTTTGTGCCAGCTGGACTAAAAGGTCTGGTCCTAGCAGCACTTTCAGCAGCCATCGTATCCTCATTGGCCTCCATGCTGAATTCAACTTCTACTATTTTCACGATGGATATTTATCGTGCATACATCAATAAAGATGCTGATGATAAAACCACAGTAAAAGTTGGACGTCTCGCAGTTCTGGCTTCGCTCATTATTGCCGTTGTTGTCGCGCCATCCTTAGGATCCGTAAAAGAAATGTTTCAATATATCCAGGAATATACAGGCCTTGTTAGTCCTGGAGTTCTGGGCGTGTTTATGATGGGTCTCTTCTACAAGAAGTCTACTAATAATGGTGCCATCTGGGGTGCGGTGATGTCCATACCTCTCGCATTAGTATTAAAACTTGGTACTGATATGCCCTGGATGCATCAGATGATGATTGTCTGGATTGCCACCATGGTCATCATTGCCATTGTAAGTCAGATTGAAGGTAAAGGCGCAGATGATGCCAAAGGTATTCCTGTATCTCGCAAATATTTTGCAACTGAACCTGTTTTTAATATCAGTGCAACGATTATTGGTGTAATTCTAGTCGTTTTATACGCAGTATTCTGGTAACACAACTGATTTTCCTAAGCTCCTGCCCCGCGTGGGTGGGAGCTGGGGAAATGATGAATGCAGCCCTTGCTGAAGCTGCACTTTAATCCTGATTAATTGGACCAATGCTTTCACTTCAGTCATTCTCAATTTATTCTTATCACAGCCCACATGGGTTAAAAAACACATCTCTCCATCAATTCACGAACACCTGGACAGGGTATCTCCTTCAGATTATGGGGAAATTTGATTAGCTCTTGGGGGTATTCCTCCTGAAGCACTAGGGTAACCCCGATTACCCAGAGCCACCACAACTGCTAACATGCTTCCAATCGAGACCAAAAGGTCTATTCGAAAGGAAGCAAAATGAAATTAGTCACCACCATAACAATGATAGCACTCCTTGCTTCTTCAGCTTTATCGAAATCAAACAATCTTGACTATGTGGATGTTAGCTTAAAAAAGGCGATACAAATTAATATTGTTGACCCAGACCAAGAATCAAGAACTGGTGGACTCGTCCAGGCAGATGAGAGTTACTTTTACTTTCTGGATACTGCAGAAAATACTACTGAGCTTGTTCTGCGTAGCCAAGTACAACTGGTGGAGACAAATATGGACGTAAACCTACTTTCCTTGCTAAAAGGTAAAAATCCTGAATTGCTTACGGATATTATTGAACTGAATGATGGTACCAGAATCCCAAGTATCATTCTTGATATTAGTGGCAAGGAAGTCCAGTACTTCACAGGTAAAACCTTGAAACGAGAGTCCATCTCTGCCAATTCAATTTATATGGTCTATATTGACAACGGAACCATCGGTATTCCTTTCCCCGTTGCCGATCCAGATTTCGCTGTGTTATAAAATACCAAAATCCTTCCTAAACCACACAAACACCCCTGGCAAAGATATTGCTCCAAGGGGTGTTTCTTTATCTATCCAAATGGAATGCTTCTTGCTTGGTATTAGACCGAGCTAGATATATGAACATACATTGATTTAGCTCTGATTACGAAATGGTGGGCATAAGACATTGCATCGCACCCAGGGCATTTCGTAGAACAAATAGATTCAATACGTTTACAGATGGAGAAACACCATGACCTACAGAAAATCCTGGGCTGAGCCCTGGAAAATTAAAATGGTCGAACACTTGACGATGACTTCTCGGGAAGATCGAATCAAGGCAATCGAAGAAGCTGGCTATAACACCTTTTTACTGAGATCAGATGATGTTTACATCGACCTACTCACAGACAGTGGTACCAACGCCATGAGTGATCGTCAGTGGGCAGGCATGATGATGGGTGATGAAGCATATGCCGGTAGTCGCAATTTCTATCACCTGGAAAAAGCGATCCAGGACTATTATTCTTACAAATTCATTATTCCCACACATCAGGGAAGAGCAGCTGAACACATGATGTCCCAGATTCTCATCAAAGATGGTGACTATATACCTGGCAACATGTACTTCACAACAACCCGCTTGCACCAAGAACTCGCAGGTGGGACTTTTGTTGATGTCATCATTGATGAAGCTCATGATACAGAGAGTGAACATCCCTTTAAAGGAAATGTTGACCTGAAGAAATTGGATGACCTTGTCAAGAAAGTGGGCGCTGATAAAATCCCATACATCTGTATTGCCACAGCAGTAAACATGGCTGGCGGACAACCTATATCGCTTCAGAATATCAAGGACTTGCGTGAATACACTACCAATCATGGTATCGACATTGTCCATGATATGACACGAGTCGCAGAGAATGCATGGTTCATCAAGCAACGTGAATCTGGATATGCCGATAAGAGTGTCCAGGAAATCGTTTTTGAAATATGCTCCCTTACTGATCATGCTACCATGAGCGCCAAAAAAGATCCCATCGTCAATATTGGTGGGTTTATGGCAACCAATAATGAAGACGTTTATCGTCAAGCTCAGAATATGGTTGTGGTGTATGAAGGGTTGCACACCTACGGAGGTATGGCAGGACGAGATATGGAAGCCCTGGCCATAGGCATCAGAGAATCAGTGCAGGATGACCATATGCGTGCCCGTGTTGGCCAGGTCGAATATTTAGGGGAAAAGCTTATTTCCTATGGTATCCCAATCGTAAAACCCATTGGCAGTCACGGTGTCTTTCTAGACGCTAAGAAATTCTTGCCACATCTGGCACAGGATGTCTTCCCAGCCCAGACATTAGCCTCAGAAATTTATATCGAAAGTGGTGTCAGGAGTATGGAGCGGGGAATCATTTCTGCAGGCAGGAATAAAGAAACAGGCGAGCATAACCGCCCCAAGTTGGAATTAGTGCGTCTCACAATACCGCGCAGAGTCTACACACAAGCCCACATGGATGTGGTGGCTGAATCTATTGCAGATGTTTATGAAAGAAGAATGGACATAACAGGGTTGCAATTCACCTATGAACCTGAATACCTAAGGTTCTTCCAGGCACGATTCGAACCCTTAAGCTAAATCTACCACAATATTAAATGTCATAGAAGCGGCTCCATTTTGGAGCTGCTTCTATTTACTCAAGTATCAGTTTGATTGATTAAGTCCTACAACTATTATATCACCAACTGGGATCATATAATTGGACTTGATAATCTGTGACATTCCGAAACTGTTGATTGACTTGATTCCCCATAGAAAACAGGAGAACACATATCATGGCTGAAAAAACCAAATTATGGTATTTGCAGAATTTCAATATGTTCGATGGCATGAGTCCCAAGATGATGATGGAACTTGCGCAGAATACATCAATGCAAAATAATTCAAAAAAGGAAATTATCTATTTCCCAGAGGATGCCTCGAATACAATATATTTCCTAAAAGCAGGTAAAATTAAAATTTACAGACTTTCTGAAGATGGCAAGACGACAACGCTTCAACTTTTGGGACCAGGTGAGATTTTTGGAGAGAGTGCTATCCTGGGGCAGGATACCCATGACAATATTGCTGAAGTAGTTGAAGATGCCGTAGTTTGCGCCATGGACAAACGAGATTTTCAGGATCTCATGGAAAAGAGTCCCAACCTGACGATGAGCGTGAATAAGTTTATTGGATGGCGCTTACGAAAGATTCAAGCCCATGTAGAGGATTTGGTATTCAAAAGTGCCAGCCAGCGGATCACTTCTTTCCTTCACCGATATGTGGAAACGTTTGGCAAAAAGATGGTGGATGGATGGATGGTAAGACCATTTCTTACGCATCAGGAGATAGCTGACCTTACGGCAACTGCCAGACAGACAGTGAATCAGGTATTGAATGAACTCGCTGACAAGGATATTATTAAATTTTCCCGAAGGTTTCTTCAACTCAAGGGTGACCTTGATCAGCTTGAATCCTGAGATCCAGCTCTCTTTCACAAACATGTCAGCAAAATGACAGTCCAACGTTCAAGGGCTGTCTAGCTTCATCCATGGAAAACATCAATGCTGGTTCAAATCTAATCCAAGTTGAAATTATAATTCGCCCTGGTTGCAACTACAGTTATGAAACTTTAAAGTCCCTGCTGCAGAGTAGAGACTTATATCCAGAAATGACCCTCAGTGTGGTGGATATAGCTGACAGTGCAGACAATCGTCGAACAATTGGGGGCATTACACCCTCTATTTGGGTAAACAACAAGCTCTGGTTTTTGGGTTCATTCTCAACGGAAACCTTCCATACGAAATTATCTGCATTGTCCTCACCTAGCTCGTCAAACTAGGAGGAAAGCCCTGCTCAAAGGGAAATAGATACTACTCTTTCAATTCGAGATTAGATTAAACCAGTATGCATATCTCAACTTTCTGTTCCGAATTATGGGAGAAAAATTGATGCTGGGGATTATCGGTGGCACAGGTCTATACAATGTGGGCTGGATGGAGGTTCTGGAAAGTCGAATTGTGGGAACCCCATTTGGAGAACCATCTGCTAAACTTTCATTTGGAAAAGTAGGGGATAAGGATATTGTTTTCTTGCCACGACATGGTGAATCTCACCAATATTTACCCTCAGAAGTCAACTATCGGGCGAATATTTGGGCTCTTAAGTCAGTGGGTGCCAAGCGGGTAATATCCTTTTCTGCCACAGGAAGTCTTCGGAAGGAAATCAAACCTGGTGAATTTGCACTACCCTCACAATATTTCGACTTTGTAAAAGATGGACGCCCAAAAAGTTTTTTTGGAAATGGCCTGGTAGCCCACATAACATCAGCTGAACCCGTATGTGTTAACCTTCGGCAGCAGATATATAGCTCCGGGCAAGAACTCAAGTTGCCGATCCATGATGATTTAACCTACGGATGTGTGGATGGTCCCAGGCTAGGGACAAGGGCAGAAAGTTTCTTTCTTCGGGATGCTGCAAAATGCGATTTAGTAGGTATGACGAATATCCCTGAGGCCTTTCTTGCCAGGGAAGCACAACTCTGCTACTCAACTGTTGCTATACCTACAGACTATGACTGCTGGATGGATGACCCAGCCCAGCATGTCTCTGTACCACAGCTATTAAAATGCTACAGCGACAGTTTAGACAGTGCACTAGAGCTACTAAAGCATACCATATTATATCATGACCATGATCAAAAATGTAGCTGTCAATCCAGTCTTGAGGATGCCCTCATGTTCAATCCATCGGAGCTCGAAGGGGGGCAAAAAATTATGATGGATGTACTTCTATCTTGAGAGCTAGCAAGCCAATGACCTGGAAGTGTAGCCTCAATTCACGTGTTAAAATCATGCTTATATGTTGTGTGCTGCTCTTTCAAACCAATTTGACATATGCCCAGACCATATCTACTCGGGATTGGCTTATCTCAGGATCAGGGTTGGGGGTTGCCCTGGGGCTTGAGTTATACGGAAAGCCACATCTTCTTCCTGATTCACCAAGATTTAGTTCGCCCAATTCATTTGACAGATATATGCGAGAAAAATTATGGTTCGGCCAGGATAGGCAAGATTTAGCGAGAACTGGAAGTGATATTCTCATCTATGGTATCAGTATGACCAGTTTGCTTTGGGGACCAGCTTTATCTAATAATAGAGAATTATCCCTATTTATCAATACTCGCGTGTTTGCAGCTAATAGCATCATGACAAATATTGTGAAATTGGCTGCGGCGCGGGAACGCCCCTATAGCCATTTTCAAACCCGCAAATCAGAAGGTAAAAAAGATTATACTTCGTTTTATAGTGGTCATAGCAGTGTTGCCTTCTCACAGGCTGTGACTAATTCAATGATATTAAGCCGTAATTATCCGCAACATGGAACTTTGATCTGGTCCACACTCATAGGAAGTGCAGGGGTGACGGCTCTTTTAAGGGTGGGTGGGGATATGCATTATTTCTCTGACATACTAATAGGAGCCCTGTCCGGCTCATTTATCGCCTGGTCAGTTACCCGCAAGGAGCTTAAAAAATTTGGGCAATACGAGACTGAAGTGAGGACATCACTGAGTATGCAGAGGACGGGCTCAAATTTTGTAATTTCACTGAAAATACCGTTGGGCTAAAACGGATTCATATGTATTTTTACCTATTAAAATATTTGAAAATAGGAGTTGAATAAAATGACAGAACAATTGCCTGGAAAAAGTAATCAGCAATCATGGATAGCAATCGTTATCATAGCCATCGGCGCGATATTTCTTTTACAAAGTCTAAACATAATGCATCTCGGTCATTTTATCAGTGAATGGTGGCCTGTCATCCTTATTGTAGCAGGATTTTTAAAGTTAAAGAGTGATGATCGTCGCAACGGCTCCATACTCTTTATTGTTGGCCTGATACTTTTATCCGCCACCCTTGATTTTATCAACTGGGGAAGCATCTTTAAACTATGGCCTCTGGCTATTCTTTATGTTGGTGTATCAATGCTGCTGAAATCCAAAGGCAAGCCCGGTTTATCATTTTCAACAATTACTTCTGAAGACGATGACTTTATTAATGCGACTGCCATTTTCGGAGGTGTGGAAAAGAAAGTACATTCGCAGGCCTTTAAGGGAGCCAACGTTATGGCGCTTTTTGGCGGTGTAGAGATTGACCTGACTGAGGCAAAAGCTATTGATTCGGGATGTGTAGTAAATGTAACTGCCTTGTTTGGTGGTGCAGAGATTCGCGTGCCAGATGATTGGAATGTCATAGTTACTGGAACCCCCATCTTTGGTGGTGTTGAGGATAAATCCAAGGGTGGTGCAGAAGGGGCTGTTAATATAACCTTGAACTGCACAGTGGCCTTTGGTGGTTTGGAGATCAGAACCTAAACAATCATTCGTGGGAATTGAAATTGTTTAAAAGACCGGTTTTTACCGGTCTTTTGTTTATTCCGAACTGTTTTATGTTTACCAGTAAATCCCTTTTGTGCCCCTCTGTGCTCGTTTATATTGGCGTGCTTTTTTAAACCATGATGCCCCTGTAGCTCAGCAGGATAGAGCAACGCTTTCCTAAAGCGTAGGTCAGGTGTTCGAATCACCTCAGGGGTACGAA
>JABMOS010000113.1 GCA_013203185.1 Fidelibacterota bacterium
ACATGATATCGCAGCACGATGAGGTGTTTGCTTAATATGTTGGATGCGCGGAAAGTGTCTCTTATTTTTTAAGCGATCTTGTCCGAATTACTTTGACGACTTACAACCCACTTAACATTCTTGAAAAATCTGCGCCAACATTTGATAGACTAATAAACTGGTTTTTCTTATTTTTAAACATCTCACCGCTCCTTATGCATTTTTTGCTTGGCCCATATTACATAAAGAGATCTAATTTGGCATAGGGGGATTCCTGATAATGGTGGGGGATTTCCCCCATACTGGGAAAATATTCGATAAAACGTGTGAATAAGCCCGATATAATATAATATTATGACGTATATGGTTGTTATGCCCCAATTTTATCAAATAATTTGGGATTCAACCTATCAAAAGCCTATTGACAAATGTCGTGGTTATCAAGAATGGGTTGCTAAACCCCAGTTAAGTGATCAAGCCTTCGTGTAATTGATAATTCAGGGTAATCTTCCTTCTCATTATGCTTCCCCTCTGCATCAATAACGAAGTAATTATCAGGGCTTGTAAACACCAATACTGGCTGAGTCTAATTGAGAATAAGTTTGATGACCAACACGACAATAGATAGGAGAGCACCGACAGCCAGTGATAAATAGCTCAGCCGCAGAAGTTCATACTTCTTTTGCAAGACCACGCCTATTTGATATAAATCCTGTACCATCAAACGCCGAGCTGCTTCATTGTTGTTGACTGTATCCATCATGTAATCGGTATACTCTTTCTGACTGAATGAAGCAAAAAAACCAAAAAAGAGCGGGTTGGGCATTTGTGAGGGCTGGGTGTAGACTTGACCGCGCTTGAAGCGGGGCAAAACAACTAGGATTGCCAGAAAAAAAGATATAAAGACTGTCAGAGCCAGTGCACTTATGGGGTAAAAATAACTATCGTCCATAAATTCGGTGGAAAACATTTGCGATTGGATAACTGAAAAGAAAATTAAAGCGAAACCAATTATTATATTGGCTTTTTGATCGGCTATCATACTCAGCGTTACCTGGTGTTGTTGTGCCGTCCTAAGCGTGTGAATGATATCCTGCTGAGTATTTGGATCAATTTCTATGGGATCTTCTGGATCTCTAATTTTAGTCATGGGCTAGCTTTCCTATATTATCTTATCGTGTTGCATATCTAAAATAATCCGTCGATACATGATAAAATAGGTATTAGTGCTGGATGTTAAAATGCTATACTAGAATTACTATATTGCTGTCTAAATAATTTGGCTGGCAATATTTTGATATTTTTCAATAAGCTCCACCCAAGAAAAGAAGCTTTGTATTGTAAATCAAAAACTTTAAATAAAATCTTCCACAAAGGGATGAGCATCATTCTTAGGAGAAAGGTATCAAATCATGATGGCGACAGATAGAAGTAACACCTACAGGTCAAGACGTACGGGATTGATTCTCTTCTTATTGATATTCTCAGTTACAACTGCCTTTGGCGGAGAGCCAAAGTATGACTATCGCATTGATTTGAAGACTATCAAGAAGAATCGATTTCAAGTCGAATTATTCTGCGAGTCCTTTAGCCAGGATACACTTGTCTACCATTTTCCATGGATAATTCCAGGAACCTACGAGGAAGCCAATTATGGCAAATTCATTCATAAACTGGCTGCATATGATCAAAATGATGAACGCATCAAGGTCAAAAAACAGGGTAAAAATACATTTATTATCACCCCTGCGACTCACATCAAATCCATTAAATACTGGGTCAGTGCTACCTGGGATAGCAAAAATCCCCGGACCATCTGGCCTATGGCCGGTACAGGGATTATTGAGGATCGAGTATTTGCCATAAATGCAGGAGGAGTATTTGGATATTTTTCTGGTGAAGAAGAAAAGGCTGTAGATATGCATTTTGTTTATCCAGAACATCTTTATGCCATGACTGTTTTGGAGCAGGATTCCAAATCAGCAGGAGAGGTGTTGATATCAACTTCAGATTATCATGAGCTTATTGATAGTCCTATTCTCTTTGGAAAGCCCGATACAAGCAGCTTTAATATATATGACACAGACGTAATGATTGGTTTTGCCCATGAGACTGATGATACAAAGAGAGCTGCCGGTATTTCACAGACACTTGATGCCTCCATGGCAGCCATTGAATCATACATCGATACCCTCCCAGCAGAGGAATATGCTTATCTTATTTATTATGCCAATGAATATGGATTAGGTAAAATCCTGGATAATCAAAGATTTGTCATTCTAAAGGGTCTCATATATTTGATTCGGAACGGACTCCCTATTGGGGGGGCACTGGAGCACAACAAGTCCTCATTTTATTACCTCCCTGATCCTGGACCAGGTTACACTGAGAACATATCTGAGGTTATCGAGGATATTTCCATACATGAGTTCATGCACATTTTAACGCCCCTCAATCTCAGGACACAGCACATTCACAACTGGGACTACACAGAGCCAGTTATGTCGAAACATTTATGGCTCTATGAAGGAGTTACAGAGTATATGTCCCTGATCATTCAGGTCAATGGTGGTATGCTTACACCCAAGGAATTCATCGCATGGCGGATGGAGAGTAAGATTCGGAATGGAGAAAAATTCCCCTTCGAAGAAATGAGCTTTACTGAAATGTCCACGGGTGTCCTGGAAAAACCATACAAGAAAAATTACAATCAGGTTTATCAGCGTGGTGCCGTGCTTGGTATGCTGCTGGATATAGAAATTATCCGACTCACAGAGGGGCGGAAGCGTCTCATCGATGTCATGTATGAACTTATCGATGATTATGGCCAAACCAGACCCATGGATGAAGACATGGTATTCGAGCTATTTACTGAGAAGGTGCATCCCGACCTCAGAGACTTTTTCACAAAATATATTGAAGGCCGAGAAGCGTTGCCTTACCAGGAGATACTACAGCATGTTGGCGTTATTTATGAAACAGATACCACATTATCATTACCCCGTCATCCCCTGAGAGATAATGGGGGCAAATACACAAATATTTCCTTGGGGGGCAAACGGAATATTAAAAAAGTTGGTAAGAAAGATGAGATTGGCTTTCAGGCAGGCGATAAAGTAGATCGAAATTTTTACTTCGATACCTACTTTGACGATTTTGG
Organism: Fidelibacterota bacterium; assembly: GCA_013203185.1. Lineage (GTDB taxonomy): Bacteria > Fidelibacterota > UBA8477 > UBA8477 > JABMPR01 > JABMPR01. The sequence continues at coordinate 3,140 of JABMOS010000113.1, forward strand.
TAACCCCCTGCCAGAAGAGATGATGGTTACCTTTGAAGTCGAAAGGGATACAACACAAATCACCCTCTCAGATTCAATAAGTTACAAGGAGGAGGAAGTCTTTCATCAATTGCGGATCATGAAAGAGATGACTCCCCTGCAGTCCAAATATTTTAATATCTGGTTAGGGTTTGAGCCTATAGCGACTGAATAGCTGCACTGGACCCCCTGGGAACCATTTCTAGTTAATATTTTGAAGGGAGGAGTAAAATGATAAGACTGGGGCCAAAAATTGTACTACTAATTACTTTGCTTCCACTTTTTGGGAATTTTCAGCTCATTGCCCAAGGGGTTACTCTCTTTTATGATGGCAACAAATCAATTCGAAATTGCAGGATCATTGAAGTCTCAGAGCTGGAAGTTAGCGTTGAGTACACACCCTTTCTTCCAGGTGTTTATGTGAGTAGGAATTTGACTTTAGACTCCATTATTGGAATTCGCGAATTCAGCCGATCAAACAAATATGCTCCCTACCTCATGCTCCTTGGAAGCTACCTGGCTGTGAAGTACTTCATGCAGGATCCCGTTCCTCGATCAGAGAAAACCCTGAGTGAGAGATTTGCCACCTGGTTAGATGAACCCCTTAACTTTCTGTCCAGTGTATGCATTGGTGGGAGTACGGGCTACATCGCAGGTTACATTTTGCTCGGAGGGAATCGTGAATTGATCGTGTTGAAGAAATTATCGAGCTCAGAAAAGCAAATGGCCCTCACCCCTCACATTAAGCCCTCAATGCGCGGGGGACATCCAAAGGAGAGTGACAAGCCGTAATTTCAATCCTATCGTTATGTATAAGCATTTTTTAAAGTATATTGCCTTGATTCAGTCTAAATGGAATATTAAGTAGTGGAATTATGAACGATCATGTAGAAAACTCAAATCTTTCTGGAGATATTGACCCCTTATTTCTTTCGCGTCTGGAAGATTTAGGAGGATCAAAATTAGCCAATGAACTAGTCAATATGTATCTGATTAGAGGATCTCAACTCCTGGATACAATCTCAGCGGGATACGAGGCTAGAGATTTCGGAGTGGTTAAAAATGCAGCCCATTCACTCATCTCAAGTGCCGGGAATTTAGGAGGGAAAAAAGTCTCCAGCCTTGCAAAATTGATTGAAACCGCAGCAATTGAGGAACAATTTGATCAAATGCCTGAGCTTCTGGCTAACCTTAGCTCCACACAAGAAGCCTTTCAGCAATATTTAAGAGGAGCCATTGGGAACATATGAAAAGAATAGCTATCGTAGAGGATAACCCAGACAATCTCATGTTAGCGGAAGCCATTCTTGGGTCACTCTACGACATTGTAAGTTATGAGAATGGAATAGATGCTCTTGACGGTTTGCCAGAAGCGAACGTTAGTCTGGTATTACTGGACATTTCTTTGCCACGTATGGATGGCGTCGCCGTGTTGGAATCAATGCGTCTGGATGACAAATTGAAACACCTACCAGTAATCGCCCTCACTGCCCATGCCATGGTCGGTGATAGAGAGAAATATATGGAGAAGGGTTTTGATGAATATTTTACCAAACCCATTGTCGATTTCAATGCTCTCATCGAATTGGTTGAACGCATGATCGATACGGTTCATTAAGGGAAATTCACTCCATGTTGATGCTGGCTGAACTACTCTTTCTGCTCACCTCGCTGGCACTTCTTGTCTTCCTCGTCATCCTTGGTGAACGTTTTCGACTCCACGTCCAAAAGGGGTGGTATGTAATCATCGCAGCATTTTCCCTGCTGTTTATCGGTGCCTCAGTTGAATTTTTCGACAGTTTTGAACAGAGCTCTCTCGCTGACTCCCTAAATACTCCCCTCATTCAAATTGGTGTGAAGTATTTTGCCGGATACGCACTGGGATTATTATTGCTTCTGGTAGGGCTGGTTCTCTGGGCACCTACAGTTGTTGCATCACGTGAGAGATACCTCCTCCGAATCAAGAATAGCGAACGCCGTTATCGACTGCTTACGGAAAATGCCAGTGATATGCTGGCTGAGCACGAATTGGATGGGAACTTCAGTTTTGTAACTCCGGCATCTACTTCAATCGTAGGATATTCAGCTGAAGAGCTCATTGGTCACTCCATCTATGACTATGTGGACCCGGATCAGTTAGAGTTTATCCAATCTGAACATAAGCGAATATTAGAGTCCAACGACCCGATTCCTGTCACCTATCAGTTTCGACATAAAGAAGGACACTATATCTGGTTGGAATCTTCCACCAGGATATACCAACCCTCAGAAGATGAAGAACCCAGAATTCTCTCTGTCAGCCGCGATGTTTCACAACGCGTGGAATTTGAAGCAAATCTTCAAAAGCTAAATGCTTCCCTTGATGAGCAGCAGCGCAGGGTTCGCCTTCTATATGAGCTTTCGGCCAGCACAGATCTTTCTATTGAGGAGCAATTGGAAGCCACCCTGAAAGCAGGTCTTGAGAATCTGGGAATGGAACTGGGAATAATTAGCCGAATTCAGGAAACGGAATATAAGGTATTGCACTTTTATCCCGAATCCTCTGGATTGTCTCAAGGGCAAATTTTTGACTTGGGTGATACGTATTGTAGCATAGCTCTGATTGCCAAAGATATCGTAGCAATTGATGAAATGAAATCATCTGAATTCGTTTCCCATCCATGCTACAAAGCCTTTAACCTTGAATCCTATATTGGCGTACCCATAACTGTAAATGATAAATCCTATGGAACGCTGAATTTCTCACGTTCTAAACCCAGAGATATTCCGTTTACTGTATCTGACCAGGATTTTGTCCGATTAATGGGGCAATGGGTGAGTCGAGTTATCGAGCAGGACAGAGCTACCAGGGAATTGCAAAGGAGCGAAGAAAAATTTAGAGCGGTAGTTCGATCAGCCGTGGTTGGCGTGATCACGATGGATGCTTATGGCACAATTGAAAGCTACAATGATTCTGCTCAACAGATGTTTGGATATTCTGTGAAGGAGGTCCGAGGAAAAAACATAAAAATGCTCATGGGTCCTCCTGAATCAGATGAACATGATATGTACCTCACAAATTATAGAGAGGGTCGTCCACGCAAGAAAATTGGAGAATCCCGTGAAGTAGTGGGCCGCCGGAAAAATGGTGATATTATTTACCTGGATCTGGGGGTCAATGAAATCAAAATCGAGGGGAATCGATTTTTCACGGGCACTTTTCGAGATATCACAGAGATGAAAAAAGCAGCTGATGATTTAGCCAATGCCCACTTGCAGCTTAAGAGTGTCTTTAATTCTGCAACCCAGGTGGGAATTATTGCCACGGATATAGAGGGTAAAATTACCATTTTCAATCCTGGAGCAGAACGCATGCTGGGATACACCAGCGATGAAGTCTTAGGTAAAGAATCTGATATCTTTCATCTTGAATCTGAGGTGAAACAAAGGGCAAAGGAGTTGAGAAGACAACTTGGCCGCCCGATTACTGGTTTTGATACGTATGTGGCCTTGGCAAAGTTGGGTGGTTACGCCGAAAAAGAATGGACCTACGTTCGCAAAGATGGCAGTCAACTAACTGTAGATTCAGCAGTAACGGCAACCAGAGATACTTCTGGAGAAATAACAGGTTTTCTCGGAATCGCCCTTGATATTACTCAAAGGAAACGTGGTGAGGAAGCGCTCCGATTGGCGAAATCTGTTGCTGAAGAAGCCAACAGGACAAAAAGCGAGTTTCTCACAAATATGAGTCACGAACTCAGAACACCACTGAACTCAGTAATTGGATTTTCAAACATCATTTTGAGAAATACTGAATCAAAGTTGGATGATAAGGAAATTATCTATCTCGAACGAATTCAAGCCAATGGAAAGCATCTTCTCGAATTGATCAATGATATCCTTGATCTTTCCAAAGTTGAAGCTGGTAGTATGGACCTGGAAATTGTTAGTATCAACGTAGGTGACCTAATCCGAGATCTTATTGGTCAGGTTGAGAGTCAGGTTGCTCAAAAACCGGTTAATCTTGTTGAAGTTTTTCCAGAGAAGATAATTGAGATCCAAACCGACCCAGGAAAGCTCAAACAAATTATTCTGAATCTGGTTTCAAACGCCATAAAGTTTACGGATGAAGGCGAAGTGAAAGTTGAGGTCATTACACATCCTGTAACAAATCGGCCCCTCTCTATCAGTGTAATTGACTCTGGGATCGGAATTCCAGAGGATCGCATCGGTCATATTTTTGATGAATTTGAACAGGTAGATTCCAGCACCCAACGTAAATATGGTGGTACAGGATTGGGTCTATCCATTAGCCGTGCCCTCTGCCAACTCATGGGGTATAGCTTGGACGTTAATAGTGAAGTTGGCAAGGGGTCGACATTCAAAATTTCAATACCCCTGAATGATCCCGTAGCACGAGTAGAAGAGTCCATTCGCCAAACGACTCGTGCTTCAGATCGAGCATCAGGTTTGGAGACGGATGGAAGCTTCAAAGGGAAACATATTCTACTTGTGGATGACGATCCTGATTCGCTGACTCTCCTCACACATTACTTGAAAGATACTGAATGTGAGCTGGAAACAGCACCCTCCACTGCTGCTGCTATGACTGCGGTGAAACGTCGAAAACCCGATCTCATCACACTGGACCTCAGGATGCCAGACGAGACTGGTGATGTTTTCCTGGCAGCACTAAGGGCAAACAAAGAATATGCTGATATTCCAGTGGTGGTAGTGAGTATCGTGGCGCGGGAAAATCGAGGTAAATTACCAGGCGCTACAGATTTCGTGCAAAAACCAGTAAATCAGCATGACCTTCTATGGGCTATCCGTAGAAATATTCAAAAGGCCCCGTGTTGTGTACTACTGGTAGAAGATGATGCAGATATGAGGGATCTTATCTCCGAATACCTATCAGATCTTCAACTTGAACTCAGGACTGCAGGAAATGGTCAAGAAGCTCTTGATATTCTTGAAGATTATGTCCCTAATTTGATACTTCTTGATTTAAAAATGCCAGAAATGGACGGGATGAAATTTCTAGAAGTATTAGAGACCAGCACCAGCCATACCATGCCGCGTGTCATGATAATTACAGGTAAAAATTTAAGTCCCCAAGAAGAACTCTTGATAAAAAATGATGGCATCACTATTATCAGGAAGGATCAAGATTTTGAAAAAGAGCTCAGGCACCAAATGCTAAACATATTTTTAGAAAAATAGAGCATGGAAGAATTTCAAAAAGTTTACCTGCAAAAAATGGGATCGAGAATTGAGGCCTTAAGGGCTGCTGGGAAAGGGCTCTCATTCAATTTCGAAGAATCGGCTATTTCTGCAAGACGGTTAGCCCACTCTCTTCGCGGATCAGGTGCAACTTATGGATTCCCGAGAATTAGCGAACTCTCGGCTGCTTTAGAAGATGCTGCCGACGATATGTTGGCCGAATCACTGGCCCACCTGATTGCCCATCTTCAGGAACTATATGATGGAACACGAACTGATCGTGAAAAAATCCTGGTTGTTGATGACGCTGACGAGATAAGGTTGATGTTGGGGGTCATCTTACAAAAGCAGGGATATGAGGTGACGACTGCTGAAACGGCCCAGGAAGGCATGGACTTTCTTGCAAAAGAGTCATTTGATGTCATGATATTAGATTTGGTCCTACCTGACATGGATGGCAGGAATTTTCTTATCAAGCTGAGAGAGGATCATCGTACAGCCACCTTACCAGTCCTGGTTCTTTCTGCAAAAAACAGTCCGCAAATTAAAGCCGAATGTTTTGCCCTGGGTGCAGACGACTATTTTGAAAAACCGCTTGATCCTGCCTTGCTGACCACCAGGGTTGCAGTCACATTGCAACGCAGTCGCAACCTGGAAAAGCAAACACGCTTTGATCATCTCACCAACCTTCCAAACCGGGCAGCTTTTTCGGAGAATTTTGAATCCCAAAGTAAACTGGCAAATCGTGAGGATACGCCACTCTGTCTGGCCATGCTTGATTTAGATGAATTCAAAAAAATAAACGATGAATATGGACATATGGTTGGTGATGAAGCACTTCGTTATGCGGCGACTCAGATTCGAGAGAAATTGCGACAATCAGATTATGTGGCCCGCTGGGGTGGGGAAGAGTTTGCAGTGCTGTTACCTGCTACCCTTGAAAATGAGGGGAAGGCTGCCCTGACCAAGGCGCTTTCCCATTTAAATCATTTTCCACTGGTCACAAAAACCGGGGCATCAATTTCCATCTCTTTTTCAGGTGGTGTCTACCAAGTAAAACCAGGTGATGGTCTGGAGCAGGCCCTTTCACAGGCGGATGCAGTGCTGTATCAGGCGAAAGCAGGTGGTAGAAACTGTATCATGGCTTCCGAGGACGAAATTGAGATTAGACCTACCAGGATTCTACTGGCAGAAGATGATGAACTCACAGCAGAATTTATACTCCATCGATTGCGCAAGGATGGTTTCCAAATTGATCACTTCGATCGTGGTGATGCAGCTCTGGAGGCTGCACGGAAATCAAAATACGATCTGGCCATTTATGATGTAAAAATGCCAGGAATGGAAGGCTTTGAGCTTCTGCAAAGAACCCGAGGGGACTCCATGAACCAAAAAACCCCAGTGATAATGCTGACTTCCATGGGCAGTGAACAGGATATCACAAGAGGTCTTAAACTGGGGGCAAACGACTACGTATTAAAACCATTTAGTCCTATGGAGTTACTTGCCAGAATCCGACGCCTGTTGAAATGAGCTATTCGCTATTAATCATAGATGATGACGAAGATATCCGCCTGATTCTAAACTCCGTTCTTGCATCAATTGATAGCCTGACCGTTTTTGAGGCAGCTGATGGGGCGACGGCGCGCGAGATGATGCAGAATCAAAAGATTGATGGTATCATTTTAGACTACCAATTGCCTGATATGAGTGGTGAAGAGTTGTTGGGAATAATTAAAAACCCCTTATCATCCGATCAACCTGCTGTGGTCATGCTCTCTGCCAGAGATGATAAAGATTTGGTTGAGAAGTGGCTTGGTATGGGAGCAAAGGCAGTGCTAAGAAAACCATTTAACCCTTTTGAACTCCTCGGGCAGCTTAGGACTCAACTTGAATTCTGAACAATTTCTAAAATATTTGAAGCAGGTGCATGCCTATTTAAATGGATTGAGCGAAGAATTCTTTTCCCATTTTGAGAAACTTCCACGTCTTGAAATAGCCCTGCAAATACTCATCCTCACAGTGGTGTTTCTCTTTGTAACCACCATCATTATTGCAGTTGGTGTAGTCTTGCTGCGGATGAAAAATAATATCCTCTCAAATAGATATTCCCGGCTTGAGAAGAGCTGGGAGGGGCAAATTATGGAAATTCTTAATGATGATGACAATGAAGAATATCCAGAGATGGAGATCAAAAGGAGAGACAGGGATTTCTTTGTTCAATATCTCTACCGGTTTGCATCCCGATTAAGAGGTCAGGACCTCCAAATTATTAAGGACCTTGCTGCCCCATATTTGCCCATGATTGCCGGGAAATTGGAGAGTGGATATCCTGAGTTACGTGCTCGAAATATCAATATCCTGGCTACCTTGGGATTTCCAGAATATATTGATCCTATCATCCACGCACTGCAAGAAGACGCTCCCATTGTAAAGATGGCCGCAGCGAGAATTTTAGCCCATGCAGATTACCCAGAGCATATCGATCTCATTCTTCCTGAGCTATCACATTTTGATGAGTGGAGCATGAACTTCCTCTCCTCAATGCTAGCTGAAATGGGACCATCCATTGCTCCACGCCTGCGGATAGAACTTCTAAATAGAGAAGCTTCAGTTCGAGTAAGAATCGCATCAGCAGAAGCCTTGCGACAAATCGGTGATTTGGCAGCACCAGACGCCGCAGCCAGGGTTTTAGAAACTGGTGATGACCCGGAGCTAAGTGCAACTTGTTTAAAGATATTGCGGGACATGGGAACCCCTCGACATCGACCGCTTTTGCTGGACCTGGTTGGGTCACCTGAGGAGATTATCCGCATTCACGCCCTCTCAGCCCTTGGCTCTATTGGCTTAGAATCTGATGCTGCTATTATGCTTAAAGGTCTGGACGATCCCTCAAGTTGGGTAGCCTTGCAAGCTGCAAGAGCCTTACATCAGATAAAAAACACCAAATTGCTTGAGGAAATCGCTACTTCAGATCACTTCAGAGCTTCAATTGCTCAGCAGATTCTCGCGGAGGTCAATGGCTTATGACCATTCTTATCCGTTCGTTGGAGTTTTTGTTGGAAGGGTTCAACTATGTGGTATTGGCCTACTTCCTCCTTCTGAATTTCTTTTACCTGTTGACAACAATTTTTGCTTTTTTTGCTTTAAGATCCTATGCTCGACGCATGGAGGCAGTAGATCTGCAATCATTGATGGCGAAAGCCGGGGTGCCTCCTGTAACCCTTTTTGCACCTGCTTACAATGAAGAAGCCACTTGTGTGGAATCTATCCGGGCACTATTGGCCCTGAACTATCCCGAATATGAAGTCCTGGTGATTAACGATGGATCCAAGGATTCCACCATGGAACAGCTTATTAATGCTTTCGAGCTAAAACCCGCAGCGCGATACCAGGTTGCCGATATTAAGGCAGCAGCTGTTCGAGGTATTTACCGCAGCGAGTATCAACCAAATTTGTGGGTTATTGATAAGGAAAATGGGGGTAAGGCAGACGCTTTGAATGTGGGGATAAATTATTGTCGCACCCCCCTCTTTTGCGCAATGGACGCCGACAGTATTCTGGAAAGAGACGCACTCATTCGTATTGTGCGACCCTTCCTGGAAGATGCCCATACAGTAGCAGCTGGCGGGATTATTCGAATCGTAAATGATTGTACCCTGAAGCGTGGTACTTTGACAAAAATCAGATTGCCGAAAAACATTTGGGCCAAATTTCAAGTTCTGGAATATTTACGAGCTTTCCTTTCAGGTCGTATGGGATGGAGTGCCATGAACGCGACCTTGATCATTTCTGGGGCTTTTGGTATGTTTAAGCGCTCTGCTGTGGTTGCCGTTGGTGGCTATGCCCATGATACCGTAGGTGAAGACATGGAATTGGTGGTTAAGCTTCATCGCTATCATCTTGAGCGCAAGCTACCCTACACCATCTCATTTGTTCCGGATCCTGTAGCCTGGACAGAATGTCCAGAATCGACTAAAATTCTGGGACGTCAGCGCGACCGTTGGCAAAGGGGACTATTTGAAGTCCTTTCCCGGCACAGAGTGATGCTACTTAATCCAAAATACGGGCGAATAGGCATGTTTGCCTTCCCCTATTTCTATTTTCTGGAAATGTTGGGACCCGCTATTGAGATGCCTGGCTATATCACTTTTCTCATTGCCCTCATCTGGGGATCTATTTCATACACTTATATGGCAGCCTTCTTTGTTGTAGCATTCATTTTTGGTGTGGCGCTCTCACTATTTTCAGTGGCACTTGAAGAGCTTACTTTCAGACGCTATCCTCGAACCAGAGATCTATTTCAACTATTCTTTCTCGCCGTTATTGAGAATTTTGGGTATCGTCAACTCACCATCTATTGGCGAATGCATGGATTTATTTCTGCACTTCGAAAAGTTGAAGGATGGGGCAAGATGGAGCGCAAGGGCTTTGCCACAGCGCCAGATGAAAGCGCGAAATGATCAAGATAAATACTGAAAAGATTCTAGAATTCATCACCCGACCCCTCGAAGTTGTGATCTTAAGATATATCTTTATTTTCATAATAGCAGTTCCGTTGGGCATGTATCTGATGTGGGTTTTCTCTTCAAAGCACGAGCTTGAAATTGTTATTGTGAACAAATCTGTTACCGATAACAAAAACGCAGAGCTGCGCTCATTGACCTGGGTTTTAAATCATGAACGTATTGTGAAGGCTTCTCATGAATTTTACCAGTCGGATTCCAATTATTTTGGATTCTACCCCCGATTGGGTGGTGACTTTTCAGTTCGTGATTTTCATGCTTACGACTCACTGGAAATAATCAACCTGGTCAACAATTCTGACCTGCTTTATCTCACTGATTCATACGGCGTTTACACACATGATTACGGCGTTGATCTAAACAAGCCCAATCGTCTATTATATGGTGGTTTTAACCGCAGTGATCTTGATGTGTTAAAAGAGTTCCGTGCTCAAAAGAAACTGATATTGAGTGAGTTCTCTCTTTTCGCCCCTCCCACTGGTCGGAGTATACGAGATTCACTCCAGACTATTCTGGGGCTAAAATGGTCAGGCTGGACGGGCCGTTACTTTCTATCGCTTGATTCCACAGCGCATGGGGATTTACCAGAATGGGTGGTTAATCTATATCATCAAAAATATGGGCCAGAATGGCCATTTTTTGATTCAGGTATCGTCCTGGTCAGAGGAGATGATATTGTGATTCTTGAATACGGTACCCATTTGATTCAAGAAGCACCAATTATTGAGACACAAACTATTAACGCCAAGACATATGGACTGCCCCCATCCGTCCCGTATCCTTTCTGGTTTGATATTGTAACATCCCCTGAGCGGAACAACCAAATAATATCCATTTTTCATTTGGAGGTGAATGAACGTGGCGACGCTCTCCTCAATGCCCACAATATTCCCAAAATGTTTCCTGCGGTGTTGAAAGAGACCACGGGCGAACATCCATTTTATTATTTTGCCGGTGACTTTTCAGATAATCCAGTTCTTACAGTGACAGCCTATTTTAAGGGCATTAAGCGGTTCCATAAGTTCTTTTACAATGAAAAAAATGTTGAGGATCGTCGTCAATTCTCCTGGCGATTCTATCGACCTTTGATTACCAACATTCTTCGGAATGAAGTGAAACGACTAAACCGTTAAAGCTATTTTATTAATGAAAATTAACCCTTGTTGGTACAATTTGGTTTGGTAGAATTAGATACCCATCTCACCCATTTCCACTATTTTAAATTAGCATCATTAAAACCGATTCAATAATACTGAGGTTACTCATGAATAGATATTTTAAAAAGCTTGGACTGGTACTTTTTCTTTTTGGTCTGATTTCCATTCGGATTTATGCCTGGGAAATACACACACTGATCGCTCAACCCGTATTTTCCTCAATGGATGAAGTGGTATCAGCTGAGGATGTCCTTGTCACGAGTTTGGAAGAGTTTCTTATCCTCGCGGAGCTGTATCTAGAAGAAACATTACAGGAAGAAGAGATGTGGGCAAGAAGCAATTTAGAGTTTTATGCCCCGCTACCAGATTCCCTGGCCTTTAAGGCCACCAATGATGTAGAAAGCGTACGCCAAAGATTTGCCCGGGCCATCAGAATCAATCCCCAGTCAAAATTGATCTCATACTTGCAATTGGTTCCCGGTGCTAAACCAGGGACGCGTAACATTTTGGTTCCCGAAGATGTAACGCCACTGAAAGAGAATGATGGGTTTTACAATGTTACTTTTGTTAAGCTGGCACCTGGAGATAGTATTGACCCCCTCAGCGTCCTCGTTTCTGCAAACCATGAACCTGATCTCGGTCTTGACATCGGTCTTTATGAAAACAATGACACGGATTGGGGTAAGTATTATGGTATGGGAACACAGCCCTTTGGAGATGCAAAACTCGAATACGGTTCACAGGCTCCCATTCACATGGGTCTTTATCACGAAGCTGCTTTGATCAACATGGTGGCTCCATTTGTAAAAGATTGCTATCCAGAATATAGAATCCACCTTTACAAGACACTCTCTGAGCTTGCCTTCAGTCTCGGTCATGATTATTGGGGATGGCGCTTTATGGGGTGGGGTCTGCATTATCTTGCAGATCTGACACAACCTTATCATTCCCGAGCTTTGCCTGGTGTTGGCACATTTAAGATGTTGGTCATGAATGTTATGGATATGATGGGTCGAAGCCGTATGAAGGATGATGCAATTCGGTTGGTCTCAAACAGACATATGGCCATTGAGCTTCTGGAAAGGCAGCTTTTGGAACGGGCATATCTTGAAAATGACATGGACTATCTCCACATAAAAACCCTCTCTGCAGAAAGGGTCATTCCTGAATATATGGATTTATTTCCCCGCGAAATTATTACCAAAAAAGCTGCTGCCAGGTCCAAGAAATTGGATAAAATCATCGCAAAGAATTTCCCTCATCAATTGGTATCTGACCCCAATTATAAACTGGGAGATTTTGCAGGGAAGAATGAATTGGTGGATGTTCTTAACAATTCTGGAAATCCAGAAGCCCTTAAGCGCCTGGAAACGGAACTCAATGATATCCTCATCGATTTTTCTGTCTATGGTCGCAGCTACGCCAGGAGTATCCTTTCTCAGACCCCCTGATCTTTATTCCCCGGGGGGTGTAGCACCTTGAGACCACCACCGAAGTTTTCTTCTAAAATGAACAGATGATTATGGAATCAGCACCTCTGTTGAATCATATTCTACGCTCAATCTTGAGGGGGGATTTCAAAATCTAAAGCTTCCCCATAGCAAGAGTATTTTATTTTTTATTGCTTCTACAAGGGTACTTACCATGTCCAAAAAATTCCAGCTCTTATTAATCCTCTCCATGCTTACTTCGATGCTTATCTCCCAGGAAATTTCAAAAAATGATGCTCCCAATCTGTACATAGATTGTCGCTCATGTGATATGAACTATATCCGCACCGAGCTGGATTATGTGAATTATGTCATTGATCGCAATGATGCTGATCTTTTTATCATGATCACCTGGCAAAGCACAGGTGGAAACGGTCGCAAATACACCATGACCCTGGAGGGACGCGAACGATTTGAAGGTCTGAGGGATTCTTTAACCTATGTGACGGATCAAGAGATGTCTGAAGATGAGATTCGAGAAAAAACGTTGAAATGGCTCAAGCTTGGAACCGTGCGTTTTATAAACTACACCCCACTGGCAGATGAAATAAAAATAAGTTTTGATACAAATATGCCAATGGAACAGCCCTCAGATAATTGGGATTATTGGGTGTTTGAATCTAGCCTTAATGGATGGTTTGATGGCCAATCCACATATAGCAACACCAATGCACATTGGAGTTTTATTGCCCGGCGGACCACAGAAGCATGGAAGCTGAGGTTCCAGCTCAGGGGATCCTACAATGAGGAACGTTATACCATCGGCGAGGATGAATATGTCAGTATTAGAAGAAATCCCGGTTTCAATTCTATGGTCGTAAAGGGTATTTCAGACCATTTCTCAGTGGGGTTCAGAGCAGGAGCATTTATTTCTACCTATTCAAATCTAGATCAGGCTATCTGGGTCAATCCCACGCTAGAGTATAACATCTTCCCTTATCAGGAATCTACCCGCCGGGAATTTCGATTTCAATATGTTGTGGGATGGAACATGAACGATTACCATGAGACTACCATCTATGATCAAAACGAGGAAAAACTCCTTAAGGAAGCCCTGGAAATCGATTTTGAATTGCATGAAGCCTGGGGTTCTGCCGAGTTAAATATTGAAGGCTCCCATTATTTCCATGATTTCAACAAGAACCGACTGGATTTAAGGGGCGAACTCTCCTTGAAGATATTAAAGGGCTTTTCTTATAATATTCACGGTGGTTATTCCCTCATACACGATCAACTCTCCCTTCCCAAAGGCGAGGCCAGCCAGGAGGATATTCTGCTCCAAACCCAGGAACTTGAAACTCAGTATAGCTATTGGGGTTCAATGGGTATCAGCTACACTTTTGGCTCTATTTACAACAATATTGTGAATCCCAGATTCTAGCCTAAACATACCAAAAATTACTCCCTCCCTTGAGCTGGCACGTGTCATTCAATTGGGAATATATCAATTCCATATAGAGTTTAATCAAATTGATGTCTTTTTAGGCCGAGAAGGTGTAGGGCTCATCCATGTATATGACTGTATATATTGCATATAGGTGCCACAGGTACCTGTTGGCATATGCATTGACATAATAAGGTGCATGATTCTCGTGGGTAGAACCAACTATGCATTTATTAAAACCTATCTGAATCGTGGTTATCTCACATACATGACACCTGTGGGAAACTGAAAAGATATTGACACCGAGCACACATATTGGGATTATTATGAAATATGCCATTTTCTTTCTCGCCATTTTTGCAAGCCTGTTTGCCTATGAAGAACCTTATGATCCAAACAACTACAGAGAACGTGAAGTCAAGGCGATCAAGGTTTCTGAACCGCTAATAATTGATGGTCACCTGGACGAGGCCCTCTACCAGGGTACCAGCTACTCTGATTTTATTCAGTACGAACCCTTCAATGGTGCCAAAGCAGGGCAGAAAACAGATCTGTGGATTGCCTATGATGATGCAGCCATCTACGTGGGGGCACGCATGTGGGATACTAGTCCTGATTCAGTTGTAGGAAGAATTGGGCGCCGTGATGCCTATCTCAACTCAGATATTTTTGAAGTTATCATTGATTCATATCATGATAAACGATCAGGTTTTTCGTTTCAGATTAATCCAGCTGGTTCCATGAGAGATGAAGTGTATTTCAATGATTCCTGGACTGATGATTCCTGGGATGGTATCTGGGAAGGCAAAACCAGAATAGATGATAAAGGTTGGACGGCGGAGATGAGAATTCCTCTTTCCCAGCTAAGGTTTAGCGAAAAAGAAGAATATGTCTGGGGTATTCTCCCCACACGGTACATCCAGCGAACTGGGGAGTGGGATTACTTTGTTTATTTTCCCCTCAATGAGAGTGGTGCCATGAGCCGAACGGCAGATCTGACTGGAATTAGAGATATTCATCCGCCCAAACGAAGAGAATACTTGCCATATATTACAGCCAGCGCGAGCAATCTACCCACCCGAAAAGACAATGCATTTATTGAGGGGAAAGACAGTGATTTTGGATTCGGGGCTGATGTGAAGCTGGGAATTGGTGCAAATCTCACAGTGGATGCTACTATTAATCCTGATTTTGGCCAGGTAGAGGCTGATCCCTCCTCAATCAACTTGTCAGATTTTGAAACATATTATGATGAGAAAAGACCCTTCTTTCTAGAAGGTCGAAGCATCTTTCGTTTTGGCAATGGAGGTCCTACAAACAACATTGGTGTCAATTTTAGTGAGCCAAGTTTCTTTTATAGCCGCCGTATTGGTCGTCCACCCCAGGGCTATGTATCCTCCACACCATCTGATTCTCTCGATCATCCGTCTGAGACTAGGATTTTGGGTGCTGCCAAAATCAGTGGAAAAATTGGTGATAATTGGTCGGTTGGCGGTCTTTCTGCCCTTACAAATCGTGAACATGCCCGGTACTATGAAAATGGAGAAATAATAGAGGAGCAGGTTGATCCCTTTACCAGCTACAATCTTATTAGAACGCTAAGAGAAATGGACAATGGACGTTATGGCTTGGGCTTGATAGGAACCATGACCAATAGATATATGGATGGGATTGGCTTGTATGGCGACCAGGATTCTGAACATGGGTCTACTGAACTGCTCTCCGACCAGGCACTAGGTCTCGGTGTTGATGGTTGGGCATTTCTAGGTGAAGATAGGGGCTGGGCCCTCGGTGGTTGGGGAGGCTTTTCTCAAGTGAGTGGTTCAACGGAACGGATGATTAGACTCCAGCATAGTCCCAGTCATTATTTCCAGCGTCCAGATGCCAATCATGTTGAACTTGATTCTTCAATGACATCAATGGCTGGTTCTGCAGGTCGCATTAAGCTTAACAAGGAGGGTGGCCGGGTTCAATTTAACGCAGCACTTGGATGGGTATCACCAGGCTTCGAATCCAATGACATGGGGTTGGCTTTTTCCTCAGATGTGATCAACAAACATATCAATGTGGGCTATAGATGGCTGGAGCATGGTACCTATGTTCGGTCAGCCAGCGCCAGCATTCTCTACGCAAATAACCATGATTTTGAAGGAGTTAAAACAGCCGATGTCATTTTTAGCATGGCATCCCTTCGCTTTGTTAATTTTTGGAGCCTGAATATGAATGGTGGCTACTCCTTTGAGGACCTAAACAATAGAGCACTCAGGGGAGGACCACGAGTTCCTGAAGCTGCCGGGGCATTTTTTGGTGCAGGTCTAAACTCGGACTACCGAAAAGATATATCCTATTCATTTTCCATGGATTGGGGTGCAGACCAGGATGGTGGAGACGAACTTGGTTTATCCATGAATCTGAATATGAAGCTAGGTGATCAACTAAATCTATCCATAGGACCATCTATTTACTGGGAATCAGATATGGCTCAGTACATCACAGCCGTGGATGATCCCGCCAATACTGCAATGTATGGGAAACGCTATATCTTTTCTAAATTGGATCAAACGGTAACCTCCGCTGATATCCGTATTGATTACCCCATCACGCCTCGCTTTAGTCTGGAAGGCTATTTCCAGCCCTTTATTGCCGTAGGTGACTACTCTGGATTTAAAGAGTACAAACGGCCTGAATCTTCGGAGTTCCTTGTCTATGGTGAGGAAGGATCAACCATAGATGAAAATTATCTCATTGATCCAACAGGTGGTGATGATGCAGATGCCTTCACACTTTATAATCCTGATTATAATTATAAGGCCCTCGTGGGAACCATGGTATTGCGCTGGGAGTTTTCACCAGGCTCCACCATGTTCCTGGTCTGGACTCACAACGGCTCAGACTTTCAGAACCATGGCACCTATGATTTTGCTAAAGATTTTAAGCGATTGATAAAATCAGAGGCAGACGATGTATTCGCCTTAAAATTCTCGTATTGGTTTGGGTAGTAAACTGCCTGAACAATTCATTGGACATACGAAAGAGGGGCCGGCTTAGCTGGCCTCTTGCTTTTTATCTTCCCCTGTCCGTATGATGGTTTAGTTTTGTCCTAAACTAAAATAGGGGTAAAAATTGGAAAAGTACAATTGGGGCATTATTGGAACGGGGACCATCTCTAATCTATTTGCTGAAGGTTTGACCACTCTGGATCACGCCTGTATATATGCCGTGGGTTCCCGCAATCAAGCAACGGCAGCGTCCTTCGCAGAGAAATGGCAGATCAGCCAGGTATATGATTCATATGAAATTTTGTTTGCCGATCCAGAAGTGGACGTTGTCTATATAGGTACGCCCCATAACTTTCATTTTCAAAATGTTCGAGATGCATTGAATGCCGGTAAACACGTCCTTTGTGAAAAACCCTTCACGCTCAATGGGGTAGAAGCTCGCGAGCTGGTTGCGCTGGCACGCCAAAAAAATCTGTTCCTCATGGATGCCATGTGGAATCGCTTTCAGCCCTGGTTTCAGGTCGTAAGTGATCTTTTAAAGGAAGAGCGCTTAGGGGAGTTGTTGCACTTTAAGGCTGATCTTTCATTTCGATTCGATGTAGGGGCAGAACACAGAATCTATAATCGAAATCTTGGAGGAGGATCTCTCCTGGATCTTGGAGTATATCCCATTGCCCTGGCTTCGGCATTTATGGGAAAACCCACTGAGATAAAAAGTATGGCACATCTGTATCATACCGGAGTAGATGATCAGGTCTCCATGCTATTTGGGTACACATCTGGGGCAACAGCTGAACTGGGGTGTTCCAGTCGCTATTTATCCAAGAATAATGCAACGATCCATGGTTCCAGGGGATTTATAGAAATTCACGGCATGATCATTCGACCAGAGAAAATCACCATCCATGAACAAGGGCAGGAGATCGTTGAAATTGAAATGCCCTATACCTCAAATGCCTACCAGTATGAAGCCCAGGCTGTCATGGAAATGCTTGAGCAAGGCAATACTGAACATCCCCTCATGCCCCTGGACGAGACCATTGAAATCATGGATACCATGGATGAGATCAGGGCAAGTATCCGGGTTGCCTATCCTGGGGAGTGACACCGCACAAGACCATTTGATGCTATAAAACACACCCAAACTAGAACATGAAAGTATTTTAATCTTCAAGTAAAATCCATATTCAGTAACTATAGACCCTAAAGTGTTGATTATTTAGGAATAATGTGAGGAGAATGAAGGTAGCCCTGTAGCCTGCTCATATTTTTAGTAAAGACTACCCTGTTGTTTATAGAACACTCCTCTCTATATTTCATTGTTCAAAAGTTTTTTAGTAACCTGGGACAATGCTTTACAAAGGCACATATTGTGTCATGAGCATAGCGGTGGCATTCTTTTTGCGACATTTTATGCGTTCCATTTTAGTCCTGAATTACAGTTTTACAGATTTTTCTCAAGAACCAAATAATCTACCCGCCTCGAGATTTGCTTGAATGGCTTACAATCAAGCGATTTGGTGGGTTTTTTTAGAATAAATAGTTGCTGATGGTGACTATTTTTATCATCAAGAGATTCCAATATCTTGGAATGTTTTGATAGGATTTCTCAAACGTAGGAAAAATTGAAAATAACAATAGAAGTTAACATGGAGGAAAAAATGAGTAAAAGACTAAACTTGTTTGCCATTTTGGTTTTAGCCCTGATGGTGATGTTTACAGTTAGTTGTGAAGGACCTGCTGGCGAAATGGGTCTTACTGGTGCTGATGGTGCTGTTGGTGCTGATGGTGCCGATGCCCAGGTAACTTGTCTATCATGTCACGATAGCGATACAATGCTTGATAACCAGCTAGAATTAGCTCGTTCACAGCATGGTCTTGGTGATGTTGCAGTAGGTTATGCCGGTGGACGTGCTGGATGTGCCCAGTGTCATTCACATGAAGGATTTGTCGAGTGGGCCACCACAGGTACAATTGGTGATGCAAACTATACAACACCTTCACCATGGCAATGTTCAACCTGTCACGGGTTGCACAGAACCTTTACAGAAGAATTTGATGAAGCTACAGATTACGCATTACGCGTAAATGATCCAGTTGTAGCCATGTTTGATGAAACTGTTACTCTGGACATTGATCCTAGCAGTAACCTTTGTGTCAACTGTCACCAATCACGTCGTGGTTATGACAGTATGGTAGACGAGGGTGGCCTTACTGGTACACTCACTAGCTCACATGCTGGTCCCCATCATGGTCCACAAGCCAACCTGCTTTCTGGTAACAATGGCTCCATGGCTGGCGAACCTTTCGCCCCCCATTTGGGAGCTGGTTGTGTTGGATGTCATATGACTGAAGCTACTGGTGATGAAACCAATATCAATGGCGGACATACTTTCTGGGCAGTTGCTGAGAAATGTAATGACTGTCATACTGGTCCAGACGTTGTTTTCGATGCCAGCCGTGATTCTGAATTCGAACACGAAGGCTATTACGACTACAAAGGTTTCCAGACTGAGATAGCTGACAAGCTGCACGAGCTGGGTGGTTTACTGGTTACAGAAGGTATTCTGGACAGCACCCATTCAACAGTTCCAGGAACGTATGATATTGATACATACAAAGCCTGGTGGAACTACATCTTTATTGCAGAAGATCGCAGCCACGGTGTTCACAATCCATATTGGACTGAATCACTATTGGATGAGGGTATTACTGCTCTTACACCATAAGCAATCTTTATATGATTGGAAAAACCCCACTTCGGTGGGGTTTTTTTTGCCCACTGGACATTGAGCTGTCATCCTGATTCGTCACACTGAGGCTCCCTGTGGGGAGTAGCTTTACGAGCGTAGCCCCATCGAAGTGTTGTGACCCGCACTCCCTTGGCTTCGTCCAGCCTACGCTTCCTTCGACGTCGCTCAGGATGACGCTACGGCGTGGCAAGGTAGCCTCAGCCTTCTCTGCAAAATATCCAATCACTTCTCCATAGTACCTCATATCATATCAGCTTAGTTTAGAGGCAAACTTACGATTGTCATAAAACTGAAGATTCCATTTCACGTATGTGGAACGAGATAAACAAAATGCTAATATGAATTTAATATGCGAAATTAATGTGAGCTGGATGAGCGTTATTAATGGCTTCATGAGATAATGCAGAAATTTAGACTCAATTCAAACTCTATTATCGCCTTTTCCTTGGTGCTGGTATCCAGTTTTGTTTTTCTGGTAATAAAATTCTATCAGACCGCCCTTTCGGAAGCTACCTCCTACCATCAGCAGCTCCAGTCAGAAATGGCAAAAACAGCCACTGCCAGTATGACCAACTACTTCGAGCATCTCACCGATGACCTTCATCTGTTTTCACAGCTGGGTTTAGAGAATGTTGACGTTTTACAATACTCCAATCAGTTGGGTACTGAAGGAATCAGTTCATGGTTCACTCTTGATGATAATTTTAATATTGAGAAAATAGGAGGGAAGGCACTTTCTCAATGGGTAGCCGAAGAACTTCGTATCCTGTCCATTAATGCGTTCGATCCTAGCCATGGACGCGGTCCCGAATCCCGAACCATTTTCTCACCTGTATACCCAGACAATTTGGATTCTGAAGACCCTCCCTACCATTTCCTGGTCATTTTTCTACCTGAGCGGACTTCACAGCCAGATTACCCCTTAAATCCCGTGGTCCGGAATATGGGATTATTAATAAGTTTTGATTGGTTAATGGAAAAATTTGTCACACCCCTAAAATTGGGTAAGGATGATTTCGCCTGGGTCATGGATAATGGTGGTCGACTCATATATCATCCAAATCATGAAGAAATGCTCCTGCACAATATCAGGGATATTCAGGAGGATTGTGCGGAATGCCATAGTTCCTTCAAGATCCAGGAACGAATGATACTGGAGGGGTCAGGAAGGGCAAAATATATCATTGAAGGGGAGCCAGAAAAAATTATGGCCTATGAGCCCATACAATATGGTGGATTAAAGTGGGTCCTAGCTATTTCAACCTACTCTCCCTCTGTGGCCCGAGATGTTCTGAGAAACTCCATTGCCATATTTATCTTATCAGGCGTATTTCTGCTCCTCCTCATTATTACTGGTGGTTCACTTTACTATTTAAACATAAAGCGCGTGTTAGCAGATCAGGCTAAAAAGCGGATTAGCGAAGTCCAGCGTATCCAGGAAAAGCTGGATCAGGCAACCAAACTGGCCTCCCTGGGAGAGTTGATAGATTCAGTTGCACATGAAATAAACACCCCCACTGGGATCATTTCAGCAGTAGCGGATGGGATGATTCTAAATGAAGACCTTGGTGAGGATTCCAAAGGT
Organism: Fidelibacterota bacterium; assembly: GCA_013203185.1. Lineage (GTDB taxonomy): Bacteria > Fidelibacterota > UBA8477 > UBA8477 > JABMPR01 > JABMPR01. The sequence goes on from JABMOS010000113.1 coordinate 24,254, forward strand.
GAAATGCACGTCATTAAGAAGCAGGTCCATAGAATAAAGGATTACACGAGGCGGCTACTGGGATATTCTAGGGTCATGCCTTTCAGGCCAGAGGTAAATGATATCCTGGATCTCATCTCCGAGTGCCTGTTTTTGGTTGGTCCCAGGTTGAACGCAAAAAAGGTAGTGGTTATTAACGAATTACCCGAAACCTGGCCATCCTTCACTTTTGATCGACCCAGGCTGGAGCAGGTCATCATCAATTTACTCAACAATGCCATAGATTTTGTTGGGTCCAAGGGCCGGGTTACTCTACGTATTGAAAACAGAGATGAAGAATCCTCCCTGGGGCTGCAAACCTGGCATGTTTTATCTATCGAGGACAACGGGGCTGGAATTCCAGCAGCAGATATCCCAAACATTTTTAAACCTTTTGTGAGCAATAAGCCTGGATCACAAGGTACGGGTTTGGGCTTATCCATTTCAAAATCTATTGTTGAAAGACACAGCGGTCGCCTGGAAGTGCAGAGTTCGCCAGGTGAGGGCGCCACCTTCCTAATCTATTTACCAGCGGATAAATCATGAAACAAATAGGTCCACGTATTCTGATTATTGATGATGAGCAAGATTTTCTAGAAGCAACGGCCAATCTTCTCCGTCGCCTCGATTTCGAGCCAATGACAACCAAAGATGTACACTATGCATTGGAGCTTATCGAAAGTCAGAATTTTGATCTTGTTCTATGTGATCTGCAAATGCCAGACCTGGATGGTCTGGAGATGTTAAAGCGAATCCGCATGTATGCTAAAGATCTGCCTGTGGTCATCATCTCAGCCTATGGAACTATTGACAGGGCTGTTGCCTGTATCAAGGCCGGAGCATATGAATTTATTGAAAAACCGTTTGAAGTGGATCATCTCAAAGTGGTTATCGACAGGGCTTTGCAATTCTCAAACCTAATAGAAGAACGACAATCCCTCCTGCAGCAACTCAAAGACAAATACAAATTTGAAAATATTATTAGCAAAAGTGACGTGATGCTTAAGATTTTCAAATTGATTGAAACCGTTGCCCCAACTGATGTCAATATACTCATTACTGGTGAGAGCGGGACAGGGAAGGAACTGATTGCACGAAGTATACATACACGGAGCAAAAGACAGGCAAAACCCTTTGTACCAATGAATTGCGGAGCACTCCCTGAAAATCTTTTTGAATCTGAACTTTTTGGATATGAAAAAGGCGCGTTCACAGGTGCCGATCAAACAAAAATTGGATTATTCGAATATGCTAATACAGGGACCTTTTTCCTTGATGAAGTCTGTGAGATGGCCCATTCCCTACAAACAAAGTTTTTACGCGTGCTACAAGAAAGGGAATTGAGAAGATTGGGGGGGCATCTCCAGATACCCATAAATGTCCGTATTATTTCAGCTACTAATTGCTCACCTGATAAAATACTTGGTGAAGATCGATTGCGGGCCGATTTGTACTATCGATTGAATGTGATTCATATCCATATACCGCCTCTGCGTGAGCGAAAGGGTGACATCCGATTGCTGGTAAATCATTTTGCCAAAAAGTCCATGGTGACAACAGGCAAAAAGAAACTCAAATTTTCAGCAGAGACACTTTCTCTTCTGGAAACATATAATTGGCCAGGGAATGTCCGTGAATTGGAAAATGTGATTGAGCGGTTGGTGGCTTTAAGTGATGATACTGTTATTCAGAGTGCCCATCTTCCAGAGCAATTCCACAGCTTGGAGCCAACGCAAGAAAATTTTGACTCCCTGTCCTTCAAACAGGCCCGCACCCGTGAAATAGATAAGGTAGAACAACGCTATCTGAAATTCCTCCTTCGCAAACACAAAGGAAATGTGACGCGTATCGCCGAGGAAGGGGATATGACCAGACGGAACACGTATCGATTGCTACAAAAACATAACATCGATCCTGAGGATTGGCGACTGCTATAATTCACCCTGTCACTTTTTAGTCACAGTGAAATAAAAATTCACACGTCGACGTAACTCCATATAAAACAGGTCAATAAAGCGGTAATAGCGAGGTATTTTGGCTGATTAATGTCCCACTAGTGGGAATTAATCACGTCTCTGACACGGCATATAAACACAATATAAACAGTATAATAAGACACGATGCTAATTACTGGCATGCAAATTGAGATATAAGGGGAAACTCCACAATTTTATTTCAATTAAGCTGAGGTATATCATGGCAAAAAATTCCACCGATTCGTCATCCTCCCAGGTGATTGACTACTTAAAAGATCTGGATCAAAGAGTCTCCCATCTAGAAGCAGCGATGAAACCGTATATCAAAACGACGGAAGATCGTAGCCAGGGTGGTATTCAGGAGCGTGGTGATGGAAAACCAGATGCTTTTGAAATTCACATTGGTGAATATTGGTTTGCTTATGTAGGTATAGCTATTTTGGTCATTGCTTTTGTGTTTATGCTAAGCATGCAATGGAACAATTTGCATCCTGTTCTGCCCAGCATAATGGGGGCCGGAATTTGTGGAGTCATGATTGGTGCAGCGCTATACACCAAAACATCTTTCAAATTTATCTCATTAAATCTCTGGGGTGCTGCCTTCGTAATGAGCTTTATCTCAGCCCTGCGCTTGTTCCATTTCGGGGATCCGAGTTTATTGGCATCAGGGTACCTGGAGGATACTATCCTGACTGTCCTTTGTTTAGGGCTTGTAGCCTTTGCATACAGTAAGCGGTCTCCCTATCTATATTCAATCGGGTTAACCCTGTTGCTTCTCGCCGGATTGGTCATAAACATACCTGCGTGGACCTTAAATCTGAATGCCCTGGTTGCTCTGGGTATCATCTTCTATTCCCGTGAATTAGAAGATCCTGCAATATTCGTATATGGTACTATCGCAGTATATGCTGCCCATCTCGTCTGGATGTTAGGTAATCCTGTGATGACTGGTGGGTTTGAGTCCCTGGCACAACCGGTCTGGAACCAAGTATATCTGCTGGTGTACGCACTGATCTTTTCCCTGATCCTCATTGTCACTGATCCCGAAAAGATTGCCAAAAAGTATGTTGTCGTCAATGCCATGGCCAATGGGGTATTGGCCTTCGTACTCTTCAATTTGTCCTGTACGCTTGGTGATGTAACACCAACGATAATGCCTAAAATCCTCTTTTTTGTTGTTTTCTTTGGTCTGGCTCTCGCCTTTTGGAAGCGCCTGGAGATTAATTTTTCAATGGTGCTCTTTACACTACTTGCACATGGCACCATCAGTATAGGATTTGTACAGACCGTAGCCTCACCCGACATTTATGTCATTCTTATCTGGCAGAGTTTATTGATGTTGGCCAATGCGCTCTGGTTTAGTTCACAGTTCATAACCATATCAAATTTTTTGCTCTATATCGTGCTATTCCTGGCCTATACGGCTGCAAGCGGATTTGCCGGGATCATCAGTGTGAGTTTTGGTTTTGTGGCCCTGTTTAGTGCCAGATTACTTCGTGCCTTTGAAATTCGTTTGGGTTCATCATACAATGTTCTGATCAACTTCTATCTGGCCATTACCTTTGTGTCACTTCCTTTTGCACTTTGGAAAGCTATCCCCCATGAGTGGGTTGCCTTCCTTTGGTTGGGCGTCACACTTCTATACTATGGCCTAAGTTTGATGCTCAAGAGTCAAAGATATCGATGGATGGGTCATCTGACCCTGATTGCAACACTTGTCTACACCATTTTGCAGGCAACCATGGGCATGGAGCCAGCACAACGGATTCTCACGTTCCTGGCCCTGGGAGTTGTTCTCATCACCGTCTCTGGTGTCTACACACGTATCCGGAAACAAGGTTCTATTAAGATGGAATCAACTCAAGATGGACAGTAATACGAAATTTAAATTTCCGAAATTGAGGGGAGGTCTGATGAATAATTGGATCAGCAAAATTCCTGAACAGATCAAATTGTTAGCAGTGGTCGTGACGGTCATTATAACTGCATTTCTCATTGTTCGACCTATGCTGATACCAGCGGGATTCGGGGAACAGGGACATTTTAGAAGTGGTGCCTTGAATGATGCGGTTGCTGTACAATTTAAGTATGCAGGGAAAGCAAGTTGTGTTGAATGTCATGATGATATGACAGACATGCTGGCTGGTGGATATCATAAAAAACTAAGCTGTGAGGTCTGTCATGGACCCCTGGCGGGACATATTGATGATCCAGATGAAAACACCCCCAGTTTTCCGAGAGAACGTACGCTTTGCCCTGTATGCCACGAATATCTCTCTTCGCGACCAACAGGGTTTCCCCAAATAGTCAGCCAATCACATAATTCACTGAAGGCCTGTATATCCTGTCATGAACCCCATGACCCTGTACCCCCTGATGTTCCCAGCCAATGCTCTGCATGTCATGGTGAAATTTCACGGAGTAAAGCTGTATCACACCATGTGGATATTGAGTGTGAATTTTGTCATACCACACCGGAGCTACACAAAACTTCACCTCGTCAATATCGACCGAGTAAACCCCAGAATCGCGAATTTTGCGGTCAATGTCACACGAAGAATTCAAAGCATAATACCAAAGCTCCCAGGATTGATCTTGCCACACATGAAACACGCTATGATTGCTGGCAATGCCATTATCCACACCTACCGGAGGCAAGATGAAAAATAGTATTACATCCAAAAGACGTGACGTCCTGAAAACCATGGCCGGCTTTGCTGCCAGTTTATTGGTCCCAAAAGTTGTGCGAGGAGAGAAAGCTTCGGCGAAGCCTTTTGACTGGGCCGATGACTCAATCCATTATGACCCACATGATCATAAATGGGGCATGGGAGTAGATATCGACAAGTGTATTGGCTGCGGAAGATGTGCTAATGCCTGTAAAATTGAAAATGATGTTCCCAAAGAACCATTTTTCTTTCGTACCTGGGTGGAACGTTATGAGGTTCATGAAAATGGTGAGACCACGATAGACTGTCCTAATGGTGCCGTCGATGGTTTCGAGAAGAAATCTGGGGATGATGATGTTCTCCGTAGTTTCTTCGTACCAAAATTATGTAATCATTGTGAAAACCCACCTTGTGTCCAGGTATGCCCAGTAGGAGCGACTTATCAGTCAGCAGATGGCGTCGTATTAGTAGATGCTGATTATTGTCTGGGTTGTCGCTATTGTATCCAGGCTTGCCCCTATGGAGCTCGGTTTTTACACCCAGTAACCAGAACAGCAGAAAAGTGTACTTTCTGTTATCATCGAATTGTTCGAGGTGAAGAACCTGCCTGTGTGGAAGCATGTCCCACAGAAGCCAGAATATTTGGGGAGCTGGACCAGAAGGCCAGTCCCTTACATCGCTTCAAACGGATGAATCACATTGGTGTACTCAAGCCTGCCCTGAACACAGAACCCAAAGTTTTCTATGCGAATCTAGATATGGAGGTTAAGTGATCATGGAAGAAATAGTTCAACATTTAACGCCGCTTCTAGATCAAGTCACCGGCTACATTTATCCTAATGAAATAGAACTTCACTGGGGTTTATTGGTTGTGATATACCCATATCTAACTGGTTTGGTGGCAGGTGCTTTCATCCTGGCATCATTGGTTAAAGTCTTCAATGTTAAAGAGCTTCAGCCCACCTATCGACTGTCTCTGCTGACAGCTCTGGCTTTTATCGTCATTGCACCACTCCCACTCCTTGCCCACTTGGGACACCCGGAAAAATCGTTTGAAATTTTCCTCACACCCAATGTGAACTCTGCCATGGCTATGTTTGGATTTGTCTATGCCTGGTATCTCATGGCGGTATTGCTCCTGGAACTCTGGTTCGACTTCCGTCAGGATCTGGTTACCATGGCCAATGAGAGTAAGGGTTTTAAAAGATTATTCTATCGGACAATTTCGCTCTTTTCCAAAGATCTTTCCGAAAAAGCAATCGCATTTGATCACAAGGCAGTTCGCGTGATAACCATAATAGGTATTCCATCTGCCTTTTTACTCCATGGATATGTTGGTTTCCTGTTTGGTTCTATCAAGGCCAATCCCTGGTGGTCCAGTGTGCTGATTCCCATTGTATTTTTGTTCTCCGCCATTGTATCTGGAGTGGCTTTGGTCATTTTGCTCTACATGGTAATTACTCCGCTCCGAAATAAAGTCGTAGACATGTTATGTCTGGACAAGTTGGCGAGCTATTTATTCTATATCATGATCGTTGATTTCTCCCTGGAAATATTGGATTTCATTCATCGGGTCTATGAGTCTGAAGAATCCATATCAATTTTGGCGTCATTGGTGCAAAATAAGCTCTTCTCTAGTCTGGTAATCATGCAGGTGCTGATGGGAATGATTTTACCCCTCTTCACAATTGCCGCAGTCAAAACATTCAAAGTGCCAGCTGATCTAAGAAAATTGCTGTATTTCATTTCGGCTATACTGGTTCAAGTGGGAATTTTTTCAACTCGCTGGAATGTGGTCATTGGGGGACAGCTCTTCTCAAAGAGTTTCATGGGTCTCACCACTTACAAAATGACATTCTTTGGTCTGGAAGGGCTCCTGGTTTCCATTGGACTCTTGATCATGCCCTTCATCATTTTGTGGATACTCATAAAAATACTGGATCCATGGCGATCAGAAGATGCAGCCTTATCCACCCCTACCACTGGCCAATGATCTATGAGCACTAATAAACTAGGAAGAACTATATGAAATACGGTAGAAGAGAATTCATAAACACATTGTTGGGCGCTGGTGGTATTGGTGGATTGGCATCCATTCTTTATCCAGTATTTCAGTTCTTGGTACCACCTGAAGTGACTGAACCACAGGTAAGTTCCCTAAAAGTGGGCGCTGTGGGAGACTTCCCCGTAAATAGTTCGAAAATTGTGAGATTCGGCAGGGTCCCTGTGATTCTAATACGTTCTGATAGAGACACATTCAAAGCGTTGGCAGCGACTTGTACACATCTCGATTGTATCGTCCAGTATAATCAGGCCAGGAAACAGATAATTTGTGCCTGCCATAATGGTGTTTACGATCTTTCTGGAAAAAATATTTCTGGCCCACCCCCCAAGCCGCTAGCTGTCTATTCTGTTTCAATAGTGGATGATCAGGTAATGATTACTCAGGAAAAGGATTTGGCATGAAACCGACTTTGAAACAAAGTATGTTTCGCTGGCTGGATGACCGGCTAGACATACAACCATTGGTTGATATGATGGATCATAAGAAGGTACCCATCCACTCCCATACCGTGTGGTATTACATGGGTGGTGTAACCCTCTTCCTCTTTATGGTGCAGGTCTTTACAGGCATTTTACTATTGATGTATTATCGACCTGGTGAAGAAAGCGCCTTTGAGAGTATGCAATTTATTCTTACTGAAGTCAAATTTGGGTGGCTCTTTAGAAATGTCCACGCCTGGTCAGCGAATCTCATGGTGCTGTTTGCCTTCATCCATATGTTCAGTGTGGTATTCACGAGAGCTTTCACAACACCGAGGGAACTCACCTGGGTCTCAGGGTTTATTTTGTTGTTACTTGCCATGTTTTTTGGTTTCAGTGGATACTTGTTGCCCTGGAATGAATTGGCATTCTTTGCTACCAAGGTTGGGACAGATATTGTGGGAGCCGTTCCCCTTGTTGGTGAGCAATTAAAAGTGATTATTCGCGGAGGAGAAGATGTAACTGGAGCCACATTATCGAGATTCTTTGGTCTCCATGTGGCCATTCTTCCAGCTATAACATTTTTGATACTCAGCTTTCATTTGCTCTTGGTTCAGAGACAGGGGATAAGTGAGCCACGACACTTCAAAGCCTTGGCAGAAGAAAAAAAGCGCTATATGTCGTTTTTCCCGGATTTTGTCCTTAGAGATGCCCTCCTCTGGTTAATTATCAATATTATCGTTCTATCTCTGGCTGTTTTCTACCCCTGGGAATTGGGATTGAAAGCCGATGCCCTGGCCTCAGCGCCCATGGGTATAAAACCTGAGTGGTATTTCATGTTCATGTTCCAGACGCTAAAGGTGATTCCTCCACATGTCTGGTTTATTGAGGGTGAGACCTTTGGAATTTTGCTCTTTGGAGGTGCCGCCCTGTTATGGATGGCTGTCCCATTCGCCCGTTTTAGAGGGAAGCAAATCGTTGATTCAAAATGGATTACGATACTTGGTATATTTACTATTACCTACATGGTGGTCTTGACGATCACCGGATATTTATAAGCGAGCATGATATGAAGCGAACACGAATAATTAAGCAATATCTTCTGATTTTCGCCGGAATTACCCTGTTGGGTACAGCTAACCTTTTGGCCGAATCAAAAGTAAATACCTGCCTGGATTGTCATGTGGAGAATGATATCATGCCCGGGGATTTCCTCGAGGAAGATGTCCACCAGCATTCGGAAATTTCATGTGCCGGTTGCCATGGCGGTGACCCAGAGGCAGAAGATATGGACGAATCCATGTCAGCAGATGCTGGATACATCGGGATCCCATCGCGACAAGAAATGCCAGCTTTTTGTGGGAAATGTCATAGCAAAATTGAATATATGCGGGTTTTCCAGCCTCGTATTCCAACGGATCAGGTAGATCAGTATTATACGAGTACCCACGGTAAAAAGCTGCTCAGCGGTGATAAAAAGGTCGCCATGTGCAGCAGCTGTCACACCTCTCATGGCATCTTGCCAGCTAAAGACACACGGTCCAGCGTTCATCCATTCAATATCCCGCAAACATGTAATCAGTGTCACGGAGATGCCGATCTCATGGCGTCCACTTCCCATGGAACCAGTCAGTATGAAGATTATGCTGGAAGCGTTCATGGTAAGGCCCTTATTGAGCGAAGTGATACTGGGTCACCAGCATGCAATGATTGCCATGGAAATCATGGAGCAGCTCCTCCAGGTGCAGAATCCATTAGCCATATCTGTGGATCCTGTCACCTGAATAACATGGAATTTTTTAAAACTTCCGTTATGGGGCAGTTATCAGAATCGGCTGATTATCATAGTTGTGAGCAATGTCATGGGAATCATTCAATTTCTGAACCGTCTGATGAATTATTGAATGTCAATGAGTCATCCCTCTGTCTGGAGTGTCATAGCGATGGTGATGAGGGATATGTAGCCGCTGAAGCCATGTATACTCAAATTAGACAGACAGATAGTCTCTATCAGGCCGCGATTATCCGCTTGAAAGATATTCAGATCAAAGGGATGAATGATGTGGATATTCAATATGTTCTTAAAGATGCAAAGCAAAACCTGATACAGCTAAGAACCATGGTCCATACCTTCGATCCAGTACAGGTCAAAGAAAAGGCTGCTGAAGGAAAAGAATTATCAGCTGAGGCAATCTCATTAGCTGGTCTGGAAATCAGTGAATTTAATCAACGTCGTATGGGCTTTGGCATATCTACTCTTGCTTTTGTCCTCCTCGCTTTTGCTGTTTTCCTGAAGATTAGGCAGATTGATAGTAACAAAAAGTCAGACTAAATAGAGACATCAAACAAGCGTGAAAGGAGATCCAATGCGACTCATTCCAAGCATAGTATTTTTACTGATGGGAAGTCTCATTTTTGCCCAGGATGCCGGACCAGAATTTGTCGGCAATAAAAAATGTAAAATGTGTCATAATAAAACCGAGAAGGGTGCCCAATATACCAAATGGGAAACAACAGGACACGCCAACACCTTCGATATATTGCTTACCGACGAGGCCAAGGCAATAGCAAAAAAGAGGGGATTGAAAACCACACCAGATCTTGCTGGAGAATGTCTGCAGTGTCATGTGACTGGTTGGGGAACGCCTACGGGTTATCAACTCGAAGTGGATGAAACGGACAAAAGGGCGGTTTCCCAAAACAATGCTCTGAAGTCGGTGGGCTGTGAGGCCTGTCATGGTGCCGGTAGTTTATATAAGGGTAAAAAGGATATGCTCGCCATTGAAGCGGGCACACTTGATGGTGCTACTCTTGGGTTGGTGAAACCCACAGAACAAACCTGTCTCGGTTGTCATAACGATAAATCACCGACATTTAAACCATTTGATTTTAAGGAACGCTCTGCTAAAATTGCGCATAGGTATCCTTAATTTTAAAATTGGAAGACTTGCCATGGTAAAATCACTTATAGTTGCTTGTATTTTGGGAGTTGGCTTGTTTCTTCCTGGAGAGATTCTTTATGGTGCGGATGGGGATACCTTCCCAGAAATTCCTGAAAATATTTCTCTAGAATCGCTGAAGAATATCTTTCAGCAGGTGAATTTCCCCCATCGCGATCATGCCCATATGTCAGCCATGGGGGAGGGTTGTGTTACCTGCCATCATTATGCAGATGATGATATTTATGACCCTTGTGCAGATTGCCATACCAATGACCCCGATGATCTGAACAATGGTATTCCCTCTTTGAACGCTGCGTTTCATCGCAAGTGTTTGAATTGCCATCGCGGATGGAGTGTATCAAATGTTTGTGGTACCTGCCATGTGAAACAAGGTGAAGAGCAAACGGTTGGATCACCCATAATTGCCGCAGCAAAGGATCGGATTAAGTATCCAATAATTGTGAATTATGTAACCCCCAAGGCAGATGGCCAGAGGGTAAGTTTCCGACATGCTCAGCATGTCGAGATGTTTCGCTTCAAATGCGCAACCTGCCATACCAATGAAAACTGTGCAACCTGCCATGGTGCGCAACAAGTACCAGAGATTCTGTCAGGGAGCTCTGAAATTCATCATTTCCCGTGCAGTAAATGCCACGATGTGAATGCCATTCCAGGCTGCGAAAAATGTCATCGAGCACAGGCTTCAGAGGGGTTTACCCACTCACTCACTAGTTTCCCGTTGAAAGCCTTCCATGCTGAACGCAATTGTACGGATTGTCATGATGCAAATACATCAGTAAAAAAACTCAATAAGACTTGTACAAATTGCCATGAAAATTTTGAACTTGGCAGTTTTGATCATGCAGCAACAGGGTTGATTCTGGAATTAGGGCATGAGGAGTTCGAGTGTTACGAATGTCACCTGAATGAAGATTTTAGCAAGCCACCATCCTGTTATGATTGCCATGAAGATGACATGAAATTCCCTGAGGATTTACCAGGAACTAGATTGGACTAGTAGAAATTAATCATATTCTCACCAGTCATTAATGAAGAAGGTCGGTATCACACCGACCTTCTTTTTTTACAAATTATGACAGGCGTAACAGAGATTTTCTTTGGGGAGTCTCAAAAAGTGCTGGTTCTCCTCGCTGCCTTCATAGACAACAGCATCAATCCCAAGCGAGCCATGAATGTAGTGGCAGGTGTGGCATTGAATTTCATTAGACGGGGATAAAGGGAGCTTAATATTGTATTGCTTCTGAGTCTTCTCGTATTGCTTAAATGTTGCCTTTTTTGACGTGGTGATATTCTTTCCATAGTGGTTTTGCTCATGGGTATGAAGGGCATGACACTTGTTGCATGTTGATTTCATGTCAGCGTGCATCTCTGCAGCAATCAATGGGTGATCCGTAGCTGTTGGTTGGCGAGCATGACAGTGGAGACAAACGGTACTGTTTACACTGCCGTCCTCTCTCAGTTGCTGGTGAGGATTTATTTTAATATAGTTTTCTTTTGAATGACAATTATAGCAAAACTCCAATTCCCTGCGGTAGGGTCCTCCTCTTAAAAAGGCACGATTTGATCGGGTTTGCTTTTTACTGCTGGCATGGCAGGTAAAACATGTCATCTCTGAATTAATTGAAAGTGGAAAATTCTTAGGCACCGCCATCTGAGGACTCTTGGGATCTAGGTTGAACATGGGGTGGATTAAGGCATTGATAGCCTCGGTAGAGTGACATTCAACACAGTCCCAATCTTCACTGAGACCAGCAGCATGCGGGTTGGATTTGTCAGGATAAGTGGTCTTCAATTGCGCAGTAGTAGATGATAAACTGATTAGAAATATTAGCATTAAATGGAAGACCATATGTATACGCAAAGTCAATCTCCTGTCTGGCACGTTTTACCACAATTGTTAATGCTGCGAAGGTTCCAACGAGGAAATATACATTGGCACCACAGTTTTACAACGTGGATTATATATCTGAAGCCATTGAGTTTACTTGTGGGGTCGTAAGCAGCTGTGGCTTCGAGGGCCTCAGCCACCGATACCGTTTCTGGACATTGATCTTTCATCCATATTCGTCACACTGAGGCTCTCGAAGTGCTATGACCTACTACACCTTTGGCTTCGAGGACCTCAGCCGCCGGTGTTATCCCGGACATTGAGGCTCCCTGTGGGGGCGTAACTCGCAGAGTGAAGACCCATCGAAATGTCTATTCCTTAACCCCTCAACACCCTTGACATCGACCAGCTCAGCCATCGGGGAAGCTGTAAATAACAGGGCAAAAAAAAGCAGCTGGTCGAAACCAGCTGCTTTTTGATAAATCATGTATATTAATTCTAGGTGAAAATGATGGATGCTCCTGCCGAGCGTTCATAAAACTCACCCACGGTCAACACAGAGGAAACCTGATCACACAGATCATCCTTTGTCAGTTTGAACATATCCATGGCCAGCTTGCAGGCGAAGACTTCACCACCTGCGTCCGTGAACATTTCCAGGAACTCAGGAATGGTGGGAATATCGAGATTCTCCATCTCATTCTTCATCATCCAGGTGGCAAAGTTGGAGACACCTGGGATAGCTCCAAGAAGTGTAGGGAAGGGCATGGTGATGGGCATTTTTAGCATAGGCATGGCCATATTCATGGCAGGATTACCCACAGTTGCCACCTTCAATGAATTCTGGGTTTTCTTGATTAGAGCACCCAGGCCGAAGAAGGTGAAAAATATGGAGGCTTCCATGCCTTCCATACGGGCACCATTTCCCATAACAAGCGCAGGATAAACGTCTACCAGAGAACCCTTGGAGACAATTAAGGAAACTTTTTTGATTGGTTCAGGTTGTTCACTCATCATGATTCTCCTTTAGATACAGCCCTGGGGTTTTCCCAAACCTGCGATTTTTGCAGCCTTTTTCGCTGGACCACCAGGGAAAAGGGCATAGAGTTCCTTGGTAGGAACAATGTTCAGTTTATTCATTTTGCGAATTGAAGGCGCTGTGCCATTTTCTTCAAATTCTTTACGCATAAAGTTGAGGACTTCCACATGACGATCTGTCAAGGGGTCAATCCCTTCTTCTTTGGCAATAGCTGCAGCCAGATCAAGGTTCCAGATCTTGTGGTCGGTTAGGAATCCTTCTGCATCGACTTCAACAGATATTCCAGCAAGTTCTTTTGTAGTCATTTTATTATCTCCTTTAAATAGTTTTTGATTCTTGATTAGAAAAAGTTTTCATAAATGCGATGATAAAGCCCAGACCCCGTTTCATTTCAGGCGTGTTGAGCTCCCGCATGGCCTTCCAGATTGAAACTTCCTGGATATCGTCTACCTTCATTTTATCGAATACAGTAATGGCATTTTTAACAGCTCCCATCATCTGTGGTTGTGTGACCGTCCGGAGAGTTTCCAGAATTGGGACAATATTATCGGCCAGCAGCCTCACATCCTCAGTTGAAAAATGCTCAACTACATTATCACTTATGTGGACTGCTTCTCTGGCAAATTCGAAATATTTTGCGCGATCAAGCTTATCCAAGGTATCCAGAGTATCTCCGAATAATTCTTTCCCGATGGGTTTGAAATCTTCAAAGAAATCCAGGGCACTTTCCAGTTTGGCAATCACTTCGGTTATGTTGTTGGTATTCCGCACGATGAGTTTTACCAAGTGCAGGAAATCTCCTGTTTTAACAAAGGGAGCGATTTCTTCAAACTCTTCAATGGCACCAGCGAATAGGTCTTTGGCAACTCTTGTGAGATCTTCTTTGAGATCTTCCATTTCCTGGCGCTGCCGTTTCACCTGTGCTAATTCAGCAGTAATACCATCCAGAGTGGTTTGGATTGCGGCGAGTTGAGCAGAAATGTCACTGCCACTCATGTCAGGCTCGCTTTCCAGCCATCAACATATGTGATTCTATTGGGAGCTCAGCTCCCTTCAGCAGCAGATTCCAGTACATCCAGCGGAACATCATTTTGCCATAGTGGTTCATTCGGGTTTCTTCAAGCAGGGAAAAGGGACCAACACCCGGTAGAGGAAACTTGCCAGGGAGAGGCTCGGTATCATAGTTGAAATCGATGAGAATTCCCTTCCCAAAGCCAGATTCAATGTAGCAATTGGCATGTCCATCAAATTTACCTCTCAATGGTCTGCCATCGATATAACTCAGCAGGTTATCCTGGAGAATATCTGCTTGAAAGTGGGCTACGGATCCAGCTTTAGAGCTGGGTAGATTTGTGGCATCACCAATCACAAAAATATTGTCATTTGCCAGTGATTGAAGCGTGAATTTATCTGTGGGAATGAAGTTCAACTCATCACCCAATCCCGACCTGGCAATAAGATCATCACCCATATTTGTGGGGATGGTTACCAGTAGATCATAGTCAATAGTGGTTTCATCCCAGGCTACGAGTTTGTTGTTTTCCCAATCCACCCTGCCAGTACTGAATTCTGGTGTGAGACTGATATTCTTCTTGTTGAGAAATTCGCCAAAAACCTTGGATGCCTTGGGTTTTGTAAAAGCACCAGGCAGAGGTGTCACAAACTCAATATCCACCTTGTCGCGAATACCCTGTTCAGTAAACCACCAGTCCGCCAGAAAGACGAATTCCAGAGGCGCTACTGGACATTTGATAGGCATCTCAACAATGTTGAGAACCATCTTCCCACCTTCCCAATATTTTAGAAACTGTTGGAGGGCCACAGCACCTTCTACGGTATAAAAATCGAATACGTTTTTATGCCAGCCACCTTCATGCATACCTTCGGTCTCAGCAGGATTAATCTTGGTGCCAGTTGCTACCAGGAGAATATCATACGTTAAGACTTTGCCCCCATCGAGGATAACCTGGTTCTTATCTGCCTGAATCAAATCGATTTTGGAGAAAATGACATTTACACCAGGAGGGAAGAAATCTCTCTTGGGCTTGATAACATCTCGTCGATTGTAGATTCCAAATGGAATAAAGAGGAACCCTGGCTGGTAATAATGGGTTTCATATTGGTCAACTATGGTGATATCCCATTCTTCTTTATTGAGAACTGCGTCCATTTTATTGAGCATCATTGTGCCGGCAGTACCAGCTCCAAGGATAAGTAGTTTCTTCATGCTTTTTGCTCCAGTATTGTTGAAAAGGGCAACAAGATCTGACTTTCTAAGATACAAAGATTATACATTTGCTTTTTCAGTCTTGTGTCATGGTTGCTATGGTAAATAATCAGCATCATTTGATACTGATTATCAGTAACAAATGTTATACCAAACTATTGTATGTATCAAAAAGGTTGTTATCGCTAAAGTAATGAAATCTCTAATTTTGCATCTTCAAGTACATATCTCATGCCCGTGGACGATGAAGGGGTATTTGGGACCGGATTAGGATGATAAGCGTAACTAGTCGAGAATCTCTAAATGCAATAAAAATAGAGAGTAATAACAGTCTGACACACTGAGAATTAGGTGGGGATTACCCCAGGAATCAATGTTGATTGCTCTTCGCAATCGTTGGTTATGGCAGGTGCATCAGTTAAAGAATTTGAGTCATTCTCAGCAAAAATTAAAAGAGTTTCATGTTCTTAGATTTCAGGTACGCCATTCTAATATTGAGTCAGCCGGGAGAATTGCTTCGTATTAGCAGCCCCGCCGCACCATAAAGAATCAATGCAACTCCTAGTCCTATTGAGTACCCCCAGCTAATCACAAGGAGGATGGTGATGGTTGAACCCAGCACTGAAGCTGCCCCGTTCACTGCAAAACTCCAATCCACCAGTGGTCCAACATGTCTCACACCCTTGGGAAAAGGCATGCCCATAAAGAAACCCAGGGGACTAACAAGAAGAATGGTGGCCACAATTCTTATCCCTTGTCCAAAATTGCCAAATATGAACACGATGTATCTGAATAAGACGATATCCAGGAAAATCCACGCGATAATTGCCAGGAAAACCACTTTCGATTCAAATGTTGAGGAGTAGCGACTTCCAATACCTGAACTTATGAGGAGGGTCATGAGAATTGCTGCCACACTATACACTGAAGGACCAACCAATAGGGTGAATTGCTGCATGAGAATTAACTCTACAGCCATATAGCAAAATCCAATAAGAGCAAAATAGCCGTAGTTAGAGAGGGAAAGGCTTGGTCCCTTCTTTAAATAGGGAATAAGAGTGATGGGAAAGATAAACAAAATGACCACCATTATGATAATTACAACAATCAATTTTGTCAGGGGGAAGCCCCTGAATTCATAGGGGAGCAATCTAGCTTCCTTATCAAAACTCAGATTCTTCCAAAGTCCCATTTGAGCGGCAAAGGGTCGGTTATCACTATTGGGAGAAATATCAATAGCCAGGGAATCGGCCACTTCTTTCCAACCCAGATCTACAATTCTCTGGTAGATATTATCCTTCAGGGAATCCACAGCGGGATAAACGAGATGTATATCCTCATAGTTTTCCTCGGTGATATCTCGCAGAGCGACCTGCAAGAAGTCAGTCTCAAGGGGTCTTTTTGAAAGCAAGAGAACCTTACGACGCATCTGGGGTAAATTGTATACGGCAATGTGCGATTTTGGCTTCTCAACGCCCAGAATATCCAGAGCTATCAGGGACTCACTCACCAGTCGAGGCATATAGAATTGATGTTCCATCATGAGATATCCTGAATCAGATAAGGCGATCCAGTAATCCTGAAACGCTTCCGTGGTAAACAGGTAATTTTCAGCCAATGCAAAAGATCCTGATGCAAGAGCAGCAAAGGTATTGGAACTCAATGAGTAGATCACATCAAAATGAGAAGGATGCCGGCGAATAAATGCCCGTGCATCTTCCGAAACGACTGTAACTCTTGAATCTTTGTAAAAATGACTCGTGTACTCAGGCAAAGTCACCAGCTCCGATGAAAGGGTGTCAGTATATGAGCTCAGATATCCATGAGGATCCCCTTCAGTCAGCATTTTGTTAAACCATGGGTTGACCTCCACAGCATGAACTTCAGCAGCACCTTCAACCAATGCCTGGATGACATCGGAACCACCTCCAGCTCCCAGAGATAGAAATCTGCAGGCTTCGAACTGACGAATTAAATCACCTGCAGGAATACCCCACATGTCTTCTGACCCACTGTCAGGCAAACTGAAGTCTCCATCAAAACCGTACACAGGTGTATTGGCTGCATTGTCAATCACCATTCCTCTTGCTTCATCACCTGGATAGGCGAACATCTTAATCTGTGCCATGGCATCCCAGTGCTGGTAGATACTTGGGAGACGTTCAGGTTTGGCTGACTTCAGCAGTGAGTGGCCATTATAACTGGCACCAATTGCCAGCAGGACCAGTATACCGGGTAGGAGCTTTAATAACCTGTTGCTATTTAGCATAGCAGCCATAAATATTGGAATACTGACCAGAAAGGTAGCCACTGGAGTGCTAAAAATATTCATTGATACAATGGCTCCAATCACCCCAAGTCCGGCACCTAGAAGATCAGCCATATATAAATTGGAGATATTGGTGTGAAAGCGTTTAAACAGAATCGCCAGAGCGATGCCGCAGAAATAAAAGCTGGAGCTGAGAATGAGAATGACCAGTATGAGTTTTCCCAGCATAGCCAGACTACCGGTAAGAGTTGAGAAACTCATTCCGAGACGGTAGACCAGGGGAGGACCGAGGAGGATCATAACCCCACCTAAGAGCAGGCTATTTCGCATACTTCTCATCGTATCCACTTTGGGGATCACGCGCAGTGTCAAGGCCCCCAAACCAAGACCGAGAATGGCCAATGATAGTACCAGAAAAGCGAATGTGTAGAAAAACTCTGCTGCCAGGATACGGGTCCAGATTAATTCAAGTGATAGTAGTGAAAATGATAGTAGTGCAACGGTGTAGGTTTGTTTGCGATCCATGTTCCCCTCAGAAGTCAAATTGTATCATACAGATGCTGTTGGATGTTTAATGCGACGCTTCTCCACATGCTGAATATGGATTCAATATAAATTGCTTGATAACCCATTTTGATAATCTTCGACCAGTGGTATTTTTATTCGGCAGAAGGTTTCGCAATGCGATATGCATTGCATTGTCCATGGGCTTGAGGTACTAGCTGCAGGGATCGTTGAGCTACGGAAATTGAAGACAGTTATTCAACCACTCCTGGATCTCACAGTTTCCCTGAATGAGAGCATCAATGGTGCAGGCGGCTTGAGCCAGGGCTTGGGTCGTCTCTACATCTTTATAAGTAATATCCATTTCCACCCACAGCATTTCAATGTCACCATGGAGGTTGGCAACTGCAGCAGCAGAGGTAAATGCATAAACGAGGTCTTGCCCTGATCGGTTTCGACGTCCTGCAATCTTGATTCTTATTGTATGACCCAATTCAGGATGTTCAAAGATATCAATGCTGATGAGTTCTGGACCACCTCGGTTTAACTGAAAATATTGTTTAATGCAGTGGGGGATTTGCACGTCTTGTAATTGAGCAGAGAGGAGGAGTGGGAACAGACATATTAAGAAAAATAAATATACAGATTTAATAATTGTGTACCCCCTGAATAGGTAAAACATCATCTGAAAATTTTTGAAAAGACTAGGTTATGGGAACTGTAGACAATCCTTCCACCATTTTTCGGTTTCGCAGTTCCCAATTATTAGCGCATCAATGGTACAATTCGCAGGTGCCAGAGCCACGGTTGTCTCGGCCCCTCTAAAATTAATATCCATCTCCACCCAAAGGAGTTCAAAGGGTCGCTCAGCCATATTGGCCACAGCAGCAGCAGCTGCGAAGGCAAAAGCCAGATCCTTGGCACTTTTATTTCGGCTTGCGATGATGTTTATTTTGATGGCACGACCTGATTGACGATGATTTAACACTTCGGTTGAAATGAGTTCGGGACCCAGACGATTCATCTGAAAATAGGTTTGAATAGACGCAGGAATCTGAGCGTCAGAAATCTTTGCTTCTAAAAGAATTGGAAGCAAAACAAGCGGAATGAGTATTGAGTAGAATTTCATAATTAAAGCTCCCCAGTGTGATCAGTACTTTTCCAGATACCAACCGTGCCAAGTTTACATCCGGACTGTTCAATTCTCCAAATTAAATATACTATAGATTAAAGGAGTTGCATTCATGATTTGGAAGACCCACCTCCCAGCTTAAATTTCATGATAACTACTCCAAGGGGAAACTCATTAATGACCGGATTAGCTCACATAGACAGTCCCATGTTGCTATTGGAAAAAGTCATCAATCAATATGGTTTCGGTGGAGCTCGCGATATTCTTCAAGAAATATCAATACTATTACGTGGTGAGAGGAACAAATGATGGTATTTATAGAATGGAAAGATGCGTATTCAGTCAACATTGCTGACATTGATAAGCAGCACAAACATTTGATAGATATCATCAATAGGCTGCACTCGGCGATACTTTCAGGCAAAGACAGTGAGGCACTAAGCTACATAATGACTGATTTGGTTTATTACACGATTTATCATTTTGAAACTGAAGAAAAATTCTTCGATGAACATAATTATCCACAATCAGAACAACATAAAAACGAGCATAAAGATTTGGCCCAAAAGGTAGCCGTCTTAAAGCAGAAGCATGACAGTGGAGAAAAAGTCTTAAGCATCGATGTGATGAGCTTTCTAAGAGAGTGGCTTCAAGATCATATCTTAGGTTCTGATGCAGAGTTTGGTCCTTACCTGAATAACAAAGGGGTGCATTAGCGTTCCAACTCCATCCAAAATGTTGAGCGCTCTAGGTGATTGTTGAATTTTATCAAAATGGCTCAGGCCAGGATCGAAAAAGCCAGGGTGAATGACATTGATCACGGGATTGAAACCTATTTGGTAAAATAATAGCGATAATCAAATCCTGCGGCTTAGTTTGACTCTCGTGTTATTTGAAGGAGTGAAAAAATGCAAGTATTAGTCTGGGAAGAGAGATTTAGTGTAGGCATTCGGGAATTCGATCAACACCACAAGATTTTGTTTGAAATGATCAATTCACTCATTTTTGCCCAAGAGGATGGTAGAGATCCTGATATTATAAAAAATTCTCTAGAGCAATTGCGCAGCTATACTATTTTCCATTTTGTAGCAGAAGAAGCCATGATGAAGCACTTTGAATTCGAAGGCCTGGATGAGCATATTGCTGAGCATGAAACACTCCTTCAACAAGTTGTCGAATATCAAGACAGAATTGCTGCAAATGATGGCGTCACCATAGACGAGGTCCTTAATTTCCTTGCAGGTTGGTTGCTGGACCATACACTTGGGCTGGATCAGCTTTACGGACCCTACCTCACTCGGTTTACAGATTAAACCCGGATTAATGTCGGCTTACCCTGTTTATTCAATCTTGGAAAATTTCTTCAATTGAGAGTTCAAATACCCGAGCCACTTTGAAAGCCAGGGGGAGACTGGGATCAAATTTCCCCGTCTCAATGGCATTCACCGTTTGCCTCGAAACTTCAAGAGCCTCAGCTAACTGAGCCTGCGTCCAATCCCGCTCCGCCCGAAGTATCTTTAGCCGATTTTTCATCTGTAGCGCCTATTCCCGGTGAAGAGACCGAAGGCATATGATAGCGACATGAGTAAGACGAGATGTGATATTTCTGGCTGGAAGCCAATGAGGTGGGCATCTTCAAGTAATTCATAACTGAGACCAGCTACAACTCCAACACTCAATGATAGTGCGGTCGCCTCGAGTTGTATCTTTTGCTGCATCTCATCCAAACCCCTTAAATTATGTTTATTGGCTATGATCCAACCAATGCCAAATCCCAGATTCACCAGGATTGCCAGTAGATTTGGTAACGTATCTGACTGCCAGATAAATGTAGGTCCGAAAGCGGCCAGGGCCATGCTTACCACCCAGGCAGCTGTCCAATAACCCAGGCGGAGCGTATTTTGTTTTAGTCGGCTGGTCCATTTGCCGGTTTCGTTTGTTGGTGTATTCATCTGTATGGTTCCCTTGTCATTATGTTAAGTTTCCTTGACTAAATTAGACCTAATTAGGCATAAGTCAAGTACACTTTACAAAAAGATTAGTATGCTTGATATTTATCTTCGCACAAATGCCAGAGCCTAGTGCACAAATTGATTAACATCTCCACGCAGAAATCATTAGTTTTCCATCCATGAAGATGCTTAAGCGACTTGTCCTGTTTGTCATTGCCCTTTTTGCCTACCTCATTTTGCGAGAGATGCTCAACTTCTATGTCCTGGCCTACACGGCGAATCCCTATCTGGGCTATCTGGTTCTTATCATTCTGGTTTCTGTTTTGGTTTACTTCGTGGTAATCCCTTTGTACAGAATCAGCAGAATCAGTGGTGATCCGGGTCCCGTTTGGAAAAAACGCAAAGAGGCCGAGCTCATGGAAATGCGTCTCCAGCGCAGAGCAAACAACAAGTTTCTCACGGAACTTGGATATGTTAATCCAACTTCAGGGACAACCCTTGAACGTTATGAGCTTTCGACAAACGAGCTGTCTCAGCGTTGTGACAAGATCAGACGAAAATATGTGGTTCATCTGTTTTACAGCAGTGCCGTATCCCAGTACGGTTTTATTGATGCAATTCTCATCTTTTCAGCCAACGTTAACCTGATCAAAGAGATTTTTACCCTCTATACAGGCCGTGCTTCAGGTAGGGACCTGTGGCATATCATGAAGCAAATCTACTATTCCATTGCCATCGGGGGATCCGAGGGAGTGGAATTTGCCGTGGAAGAATTGATCTCCAAGATGGGTTCTGACACCCTGAAAAGTATTCCCTTCTTTGATAAGGTCATGGCGTCCATTGCCAGCGGCTTTACCAATGCCGTTTTATTGTCACGTATTTCATTGATTACCGAAAACTACTGCAGAATGACTTATATAGAATCGACACGCGATCTTTCCCCGGATCCCGGACAAATTCTGTCTTCAACCAAATCCATTGTCCAGGAACCCATTCGCCATATCAAAGCGCAGCTGAATGATATAGCCAAACAAAAGGCCATAGACTTCTCGCGCTACGCCGTTAATCCAACCAGAACGGTCATCGAAAAAGCCATTGATAGATTCAGGTCGCAATCTGATGAGGAAGAAACCGAATCTGTTAAGAGAAGTATTGCCATAGGGCTGAACCCCCTGAAATATTTCAGTCTGCGCAAAGAGCGTAGGTCCAAAAAATAATCCCATCTGTCTTAGCGAGCACGTCGGCAAGCTTAGCGTAGGCTCTACGAAACAATCTCCTAATCCCTGGCAAACGGATAGCTTAGAGATCGCCGCGCTGCGCTCGCGAAGACGTATAAGGAACAGCCCAATCTCAAACCTGGTGGACATTACGATAAACTCAATGTCCGGGTATTGAGGCTGTCGAAGGGGTAGGCTGGTCCTTTACACGACAAAATAGTTTAAATCGGAGATTATCCATTTTGGTTTAGATTGTCCTGGTCTGAAAGGGCTGTAATTATGAGCGCGGGGAGAACTATTATCAAACAAAAACCAGAGACAAAATGCATGAAAACATCCGATTGCTATTGCAGCTTGATAATTTGTGACTATTATAGTCACGTTAGTATGAGTTACTCTGAATTATCCTACCAAATTTCAATCCCAAAAAAATACAAATATTTATTGAGGTAAACCGTGGCCAGTGTAAACATTCATCAAGATACCGATCCCCAGGAAACCAGTGAGTGGCTGGATTCTCTAGCAGCTGTCTTTGAACAGGAGGGTGTTAATCGAGCCCATTTTCTGGTAAATGAACTTATCGATTATGCCAGTCGGCATGGTGTGCGACTCCCCTATAGCCCCAATACATCCTACCTGAATACTATTCCTGTTTCCCAACAGTCTCAATTTCCTGGCGATAGGGATATTGAACGTCGTATCAAATCAATTGTACGCTGGAATGCCATGGCCATGGTGGTTCGTGCTAACAAAGCCAGTGACGGCATTGGTGGTCACATCTCCACCTATGCATCTTCAGCCACCTTACTTGAAATCGGTTTTAATCATTTTTTCAGATCAGCCACCGATGAGTTTGGTGGAGATCTTGTGTATTTTCAAGGTCATGGATCACCGGGAATTTATGCCCGTGCCTTTTTAGAAGGCCGCCTCAGCGAACAGGATTTGGTTAACTTTCGTCGTGAATTAGCAGATGGCGGTGGGCTGTCCTCGTATCCACATCCCTGGCTGATGCCCAATTTCTGGCAGTTCCCAACGGTATCAATGGGTCTGGGTCCCCTGCAGGCTATTTATCAGGCGCGCTTCATGCGCTATATGGAAAACCGCGAACTGATTCCACGAAGTGATCGCAAAGTCTGGGCTTTCCTGGGTGATGGTGAGATGGATGAACCAGAATCACTGGGAGCCATTACACTGGCCTCTCGCGAAAAACTGGACAACCTGATTTTTGTTGTAAACTGTAACATGCAGCGACTGGACGGTCCTGTCAGAGGTAATGGCAAAGTGGTCCAGGAACTGGAAGGTGCCTTCCGTGGTGCTGGCTGGAATGTCATTAAAGTGATCTGGGGTTCAGAATGGGATGAACTGCTGGCCAAGGACAAAGATGGTATTCTGGCCAAACGTATGGAAGAAGTCGTGGATGGTGACATCCTCAAATATATCGTTGAAGGTGGCTCATATATCCGCGAGCATTTCTTTGGTGCCTATCCTGAACTACTTGAGATGGTAAATCATCTTAGTGATGAAGACTTGGAAAAATTAAAACGAGGTGGACATGATCCTGCTAAGGTTTATGCCGCTTATGCTGAAGCATTGGCCCATGTAGATCAACCTACTGTAATCCTTACCAGTACGGTTAAAGGGTATGGAATGGGTGAGGCCGGGGAAGGTAAGAATATTACCCATGGTCAGAAAAAGCTCAATGAGAATGAACTGAAAGCTTTCCGCAGCCGTTTTGGAATCCCTATTTCTGATGAAGATGTCACTAAAGCACCCTTTTACCGTCCAGATGAAGATTCTGAAGAGATCAAATATCTAAAGGCGCGCCGAGAAGCATTGGGTGGACATTTTCCAGCCAGACGGAGCTCTGCAGAGCCCACAATAACACCGGAGTTGTCTGCATTCAAAGCCGCTCTGGAAGGCACCGGAGATCGTGCACAATCTACAACCATGGCCTTTGTTCGCATACTCTCCATGTTGACCAAGGATAAGACCATGGGCAAGCGGGTCGTACCCATCGTTCCTGATGAAGCCCGTACTTTTGGTATGGAGTCTCTATTTAGAAGTCTGGGTATCTATTCCAGCGTGGGCCAGCTCTATGATCCTGTGGATTCGGATCAATACCTATACTATCGAGAAGATATCAAGGGGCAAATCTTAGAAGAGGGTATTACCGAAGCAGGTTCTGCAAGCTCCTGGGTTTCAGCAGCTACGTCCTACAGCACCCATGGTGTCAACATGATGCCATTTTATATTTATTACTCCATGTTTGGCTTCCAGAGAGTGGGAGACATGTTCTGGCTGGCTGGTGATATTCGTGCCAGAGGCTTCCTGTTGGGAGCAACAGCTGGTAGAACCACACTAAACGGAGAAGGTCTCCAGCATCAGGATGGTCACAGTCTGCTTGCCGCTGCAACCATACCCAATTGCCGTGCTTATGATCCTGCGTACTCCTACGAAATTGCAGTCATTATTCAGCATGGTATGAAACGAATGATGCAGGACCAGATTGATGAATTTTACTATCTCACACTGGAAAATGAACCCTATATCCATCCAGCTATGCCCAAAAATGCCGAAGAAGGCATTATTAAGGGGATGTATCAGCTCTCAAGCACTGGCAAAGCCAAAGCAGATATGCATGTTCAACTGCTGGGTTCAGGTGCAATTCTGGGTGAGGTGTTGGCTGCTGCAGAAATCCTCAAGAAGGATTGGAAAGTGACTTCAGATATCTGGAGTGTCACAAGTTATTCAGAACTGAGATTGGATGCTCAGGATGCCCAACGCTGGAATCGTCTCCATCCCACAAAGGAGAGACGCAAAGCCTACGCCTGTCAGCTCATGCATGATATGGTGGGGCCTGTGATTGCAGCTTCAGATTACATCAAGCTGGTTGCTGAACAGATATCCATTTTTATCGATAAGCCCTTTATTGCTCTGGGAACCGATGGATTTGGACGAAGTGAATCCAGGGAAAATCTCAGGAAATTCTTTGAAGTTGATCGGTATTCCATAGTAGTTACAGCACTCTTTCAATTACAAAAAATGGATGTGATAAAAGGTGATATCGTGGCCAAGGCCATCAAAAAATATAAAATCCAAACTGAATCAGATAATCCAGTCAAGCGTTGACAAGGGTGTCATCCTGAGGTGTCACACTGAGCTCGTCGAAGTGCTCTCGAAGGATAGACACAAAGAGGAACTATATTATGCTTCGTCAGGCTCAGCAAGACGTAAACAGAGATTTTTTGGAAAAGTATCAGATATTCATAATGATTGAAGAGAGAAATTGATATGCTAAAAGAAATAATCATACCGGATCTTGGGGAAGGCATTGATAGTGTTGAAGTCGGCGAGATTAATGTCAAACCGGGTGATCATGTAGATGTCGGTGATATACTTGTCCTTCTTGAAAGTGACAAGGCCTCCATGGAAATTGAAGCAGAGATTGCTGGAACCATAAAAGACGTACGAATTACCACTGGTTCTGAAGTCAGCACCAATACTATCCTGGCCACCATTGAAGCAGATGAAGCTGAAGAAGAAACAGCTCCTGAGCCAGAAGAAGTTAAGGCTGAGAAAAAACCTGCTAAAAAAGCTCCGGTGGAAACTCCAGTCGAGGAGGAACTTCCCAAAGCACCTATTGAAGTTCCTGTGACCAAGCGCCGTGTTATCCCTGCCAGCCCTTCTGTGCGCAGGTTCGCCAGAGAATTGGGTGCGGACCTCAGTCAAGTTAGTGGAACGGGTCCCAAGGGTCGTGTCCTTAAAGAGGATGTCCAAAATTTTGTCAAGAGTCGTCTAAGTGGCGCACCTGCTATTGGTCTAAGTAGAGCACCACAACCTGAAATTGATTTCAGTCAGTGGGGTGAAATCGAAACAGTACACCTGAGTAAAATCCGTCG
Organism: Fidelibacterota bacterium; assembly: GCA_013203185.1. Classification (GTDB taxonomy): domain Bacteria; phylum Fidelibacterota; class UBA8477; order UBA8477; family JABMPR01; genus JABMPR01. The sequence continues at coordinate 50,431 of JABMOS010000113.1, forward strand.
CGCAACTGCAGTGAATCTGCAAAATGCCTGGCAGACTATTCCCCATGTGACCCAGAACGATGAGACAGATATTACAGAATTGGAAGCTTTCAGGCAGGTGTATAAGCATGCCGTAGCCAAGGATGGTGGTAAACTGTCTATTTTGCCCTTTATCATGAAAGCGGTGGCCAATGCCCTCAAGGAATTTCCAGACTTTAACAGTTCACTTGATGCACACGGTGAAAACCTAATTCAGAAAAAATATATCCATTTGGGAATTGCTGTAGATACGCCAAATGGTTTGGTTGTGCCGGTTATCCGTGATGTTGACAAGAAAAGCTTGAGTGAACTTGCTGTGGAACTGGTGGATGTGAGCACCCGAACCCGGGATCGCAAAATTAAACCTGCTGAACTGGTTGGAGCTACTTTCTCCATCTCAAGTCTCGGCGGCATCAGTGGAACTGGTTTTTCACCCATTGTCAATCCGCCTCAGGTTGCTATCCTTGGTGTTTCACGATCCAAGATTCAACCAGAGTTTGATGGCTCAGAGTTCCAGCCATGTCTCATGCTACCTTTTTCCCTATCCTATGATCACAGGGTAATTGATGGTGCAGCAGCAGCCCGGTTTACAAAATTTATCGCTGATGAATTGAAGGCGATTAAAAATTTATTTTAGTTTCAGGAGTCATAGATGTCTAAATCCCTTCATGCTGATGTAGTCGTTTTAGGTGCAGGTCCAGGAGGTTATGCTGCTGCATTTCGCGCAGCTGATCTTGGTAAAACTGTCATTCTCATTGATAAGGACAAGACCCTGGGTGGTGTTTGCTTAAATAGAGGGTGTATTCCTTCTAAAGCCCTACTCCATCTGGCAAGGGTGAAATCTGAAAGTTCCGAAGTGAAAAGCTTTGGTCTCACATTCGCAGAGCCGGAATGGGATCTTGAAGCAGTCAAAAAGTGGAAGAACGAGCGAGTCGTTGGGCGCTTAACCAAGGGCATCGCAGCCCTGGCCAAAGCCCGAAAGGTCCAAACTGTAACTGGTTCAGGTGTATTTACATCTCCAACGAGCATTGAAGTCACTGGCTCTGATGGTGTCGTTAAAATCACATTCGAGGATGCCATTATTGCAGTAGGCTCTCATCCCACAAAGATTCCTGGTTTTCCTGAAGATCCCCGGATTATGGATTCAACGTCAGCTCTTGATCTAGATGGTGTACCTGAAAACCTGCTCATTATTGGTGGGGGATATATCGGTCTTGAAATGGGCACGATCTATTCAGCTCTTGGATCAAAGGTCACTGTCGTGGAATTTATGCCCAATTTGCTTCCTGGTGCCGATCCTGATGTGGTCAAGCCCCTGGAAAAAAGATTGATGAAAGATTTTGCTTCTATCCAGACCAGTACCAAAGTTTTGAGTATTGAACCCCACAAAGAGTATCTGGCAGTGAATATCGAAGGCAAATCCGGACCTGAAACTTTGAAGGTTGATAAGGTCCTGGTAGCTGTAGGCCGTCGTCCCAACACTTTTGGAAGTGGCTTTGAAGACATCGGTATTGATATTGATGAGCGCGGATTCATCAGGGTTGATGAAAAACGTCAAACCAATATTCCTCATATTTACGCCATCGGTGATATCACCGGGGATCCCATGCTAGCTCATAAAGCAACCCATGAGGGCAAAGTGGCCGCAGAAGTGATTTGTGGTCAACCAGCTGCCTTCGATGTATCCATTATTCCTGCAGTTATCTTTACAGATCCAGAGATAGCCTGGGCTGGTTTGACAGAAACTCAAGCCAAAGAGCAAGGGATAGAATATGACAAGGGTGTCTTCCCCTGGTCTGCCAGTGGTCGTGCACTCGCTCTTGGACGTACAGAAGGATTCTCAAAAGCTCTATTTGACAAAGAGAGTGGTAAATTGATTGGGATGAGTATTGTAGGTACCAATGCCGGCGATTTAATCGCTGAAGCGGTTCTGGCTATGGAGATGGGGGCTGATGCAGAAGATATTGCTCTCATTATTCATCCTCACCCAAGTTTATCTGAATCTGTTGGGAATGCCGCCGAGATCGTTGCTGGTAGTATTACTGATCTATTTGCACCAAAGAAATAAGCATCTGAGGGGATAATGTCAAACTTCCGAATCATTGATATTGAACAATGGGAGCGGAAGGAACAATTCGATTTTTTTAAGGGATACGACAACCCGTTTTTTGGGTTGACTGCAGATATAGACGTGGGCAAACTTCTTGAATATACCCGTCTTCGCGGTCACTCATTTTTCGCTGCTTATTTGTATATTTCTCAACTTCAGGTAAATAAAATTAAAGAATTCCGTTACCGGATAGTCGAAAACCAGGTAGTGGATTATGCAAAAATTTCAGCTGGCTCCACCGTTCTTAAGTCCAATGAAGTCTTCACTTTTTGCTATTTCGATTATATGGAATCTTTTAAGGCATTTGAAGCTCATGTTCTGGAGCAAATTGAAGCCTGTCGCCAGCCGGAAAGCCTTCTAGACGACCAAGATCATAATTTAGCCCAGGTGCATTACTCAGTAATTCCATGGGTCCATTTTAGGGGGTTTAGTCACCCTAGAAACTATGGAAATGGGGACAGTATCCCCAAAATTGTATTTGGAAAATATTTAGATGACCATGGGTCTATAACCATGCCAATTTCAATAGAGGCTCATCATTCCCTCATGGATGGATTTCACATGGGACAGTATTTTGAAGGCTTTCAGTCTTGTGCTAACTTGCCCGAAAATTTTTTAGAAGGCTAAACTTGGAATATAATCTAATTCAGCATGGAACCGATGCCTACGAAGCATCCCTGAAATTAAGGCATCAAATCCTCAGAAAACCTATTGGGATGGATTTGTTTGACGGCTCATATGATGACTTGAGCCAGGAGTCACGATATTATCACTTCGGTGCATTTGATGATAGTGGAGAATTGATTTCCAGTGTCATTGGTATTCCTACAGCGACCCATGAAGTGCGGATCAAGCAGATGGTTGTTGCCGAGAGTCACCAGAACCAGGGTGTAGGCAAAAGACTTTTCATGGCCTTTGAAGCCTATCTTTTAAATCTTGGATTTCAGGTTTTTATTCTTCACGCACGGATGAGCGCCCATGGGTTTTATTTGAATATGGGATATGCAATTATGGGCAATGAATTCCAGGAAGTTGGCCTACCACATTATAAGATGAGTAAAACCTTTAGACCTCATCCTGACTAGTCTTTTTCGCATTTTACTTCCCCTTACGCAGCGAAAAGAAATTCAGTCCACTCCCACGCTTGGCACTTCGCCGTTTTTGCGAGATTGGGAAGGTCCCTTCAGACACTGCTTTAACATCTTCAATTGAGTAAAAAGCCTTGGGGTTAAAACGTTTTACCTCATCAATAGTGGTTTGGAGATCCCTTCGGGCAACAATACTATACAGAAGTTTAACAGGACCTTGGGCGCCGGTAGCATCCACCACGGTGATCCCCAATCTTTTCTCTCTGAAGAAGCTCACTAGCGCATCAGCGTTTTCGCGTGTGATTATTCTCAGAGCAACTTTCCCCACATAGAGATGGCGCTCAATGGCAATCCCAACATAGTTCCCAGCGGCAAAGCCAGCAGCATAGAAGACAAAATAGAAGGGAGAACTCAGGTTCTTCATTACATTTGAAATAACGACCAGCCAGATGAAGACCTCAAAAAACCCCAGTAGAGATGCAAGCGTTTGAACGCCTCGGGCGACAAATAATATTCTGATTGTGCCCAGACTAACATCAACAATTCGAGCCAAAAATATTAGTATAGGTAAAATGATGTACGCAAACCACCAGACTTCAAGCCAGGCTTCCATGATTAACTCCAGTCCAGGTCGGTTATTTTACGAGCAAGCATTTTCCTGAAAGTTCCTGATTGCCCAAGGTTGCTTTAAAAATGTAGACGCCACTGGGGAGATTGTGTGCTTCCCAATTGAGCACGAGGCCGCCCGGTCTGGCGTCTTGTTTCAACCTATCCACTTCACGACCATCCAGACTATAGAGTCGTAACTCAAGGACACCAGCTTCCTGAATGCTGAATCTGAAGCTTGTACTGGCGTTAAAGGGGTTAGGGAAATGATCCTCTAAGTGAAAGATGTTAGGATTGATTTGTGGGGTATCAATGACATCACTAGAAATAAAGTTCACTCTGAAGTCATCAAAATAGATACTTCCTGCGTCCTTATTGTTGTCATCCGTTTCAGCCAGATAAATTTTAGTCCAGGTGATGGGAAAACTAAGGATTGCATTTGAGTTGCCCCAGTGAGGCGTTGCTTCAGTGAGCATAACAGCAATTTCTCGCCACTCATTATCCCAATTGATACCAGGAGCAGCGTCAGTGAAATTTAGGATGAATTTCTCATCTGAGGCGTTTTTAAACTCACCTCGAATCCAGTGGGCAGAATTGTCGCCATAAACCTGTATTGAGACTGACTCTGGTGTTCCAGAAATAGGTATATTGCAATCCATGTAAAGCACACTGGTACCACCGGTAACAAGGTTATAATTCAATTTTCCAGAAGTAGGTGACGAAACAAATTGTTCTGTATCTGGGACGAAGCTGCATTCTGACAAGTTTATGACTGCGCCACTGAGGGTAAAGTTGTTGGTATTGTCAAAATTGTCCAGAATGACCGATGTGGAAGTGCCAACCATGAGAGGTACTGACCCGCTCACACCATGATATGATGCTTCAATTGAGCCCGATCCAGCATTCAGTGCGTGGACTGCGCCATCAACTGATATGGATGCGATCTCAGGCGTTACCCACCAATCATATGAATCATAGTCAACCTGGATCAGATTTCCAAAACCATCCCTGGCTATGGCACTCATGAGCTGAATATCATCAACTTCCAGTACAACTGGATCAGGAGTAAGCACGAGACTGGCAATATCCGTCACATGAACCAGCATGGTATCGCTAATAACACCATGTTGAACATAAAGCAACCCGCTTGCCTCAGTGGAGGAAGCTGAGAAAAGACCTGTTTCTGATATTGAGCCAATAAGGGAATCGCATGACCAGAGAACTGAATCGCTATTTATGGTAACCGGGTTATAGTAGGTATCGGTTCCTGTGACTTCAAATTGGATCTGACTTTCCACCAGGGAAAACGTTTCTTCCCAGGGCAAATTAATACAAGCCAGTGGCCCCGTGGGTGCCTTTGAAATAGCCATGAGAGCGTTTGCCACAGAACGTTCTCCACCAGCATCAGAGGGGCTGCTTACCACTTCGCCGCGTACCACCATGGCCGTTGATCCACCACCATCCAGGTTAATTCCCTGATAGATACCCCACTCCAGCATGTAGTCTGCGAGTTCAAAAAGACTCATACCTACACTATAGCCTCCTTGGCGGCCATCAACTGTAAAGAAATAAACCACACTACTATCTGCGCTAAATCCCACAGCTGTTCTAGGATGGCGGTCATGAGCGAAACTGGAGCCCACAGATTCAGCTTCCCATTCAACACTCCTGACGCCATTCCTGATAATACGTGGAGTCCCACCGATGAGTTCTTGTAGAATATTATTTTCTGCAGGGTGAAGCAGTAATTGGATAGCCAGGGTATCCCCGACAAAAATGGAGTCATTGAGAAAGTCGCGTGCAAAGCCATGGCCTGAAAGTACGGCGCCCATATTTGTTGGGATGGGCATATTTCCAGATTCTGCTCCCATGAGGCTGTCTTTAGAAGTTACCACGGCATATTGTGGGGCATTGATACCTGGAGGGGGGTGAATAAACTGGACACTAATTTCTGTGCCCCACTGATTGGTACCAGTCGAAGCCCCATGATAGTGGTTATAGATAGTGAGCTGATTCTCTTGTCTCACTTCATTTACACCGTCGATGGAAATATTAGAGGAATTATTTTTAACAACTTGACCATTGTAATCCAGGATATTAATAAATGGTTTTTTAGATGCTGTCAGAGCGAACACAGAACGTGGATACGGTCGCTTGAGCAGGGTGCGGTTCACTATCTGGGCTCCAATGGGTACACCTCCGCTGGCATAAAAATCCCCGTTTATGGCCCCAATGACGGTATGACCTGGGGCATTGGTGCGATTTGCCATGGATGAGGTTCGTTCATTGCCTTCTATAGCATCAAAAGCCTTTACTGTTTCAAGGGTATTCATTGTATCGGCTAGATCAACCTCAAGGATTTGAATATGCCAGGGACCAACGGGCAGGTATGCATGATGGTGAATAATACCGGGACCAACAGGTCGACTGGTAAGCTCCTGAGCAGCCAGGGAGATAAATGAAAGTGCAGTAAGCATTATCAGTAGTGATGATTTTTGCATGAGATTTTCTCCCGTTGGGCTAGGTCTGACATCTGATTTGTATCATGAGTTATCCAACTCCCTTGTCTGCAAAACTGATGAATGAAAAGAATTTATACTTTTATTGAAGGTGGCCGTAGGGTCCTCAAAATTTGATTTAATTTTCATTATATTTTCTCTAATGGTGAGAATATAACCTCGCAGAATTTTGTTTGTAGGAGTTTGTTAATTTTATTCACAAATTGAGTTTAGAAAAAAAGCCACCATTAATGGTGGCTTTTAATGTGAGATGTTTGGATTTACTAAAAGGTATAGACCAAATCAGCACAAACACCAAGGGTTCCATACAAATCATTGAAGATCATTTGGGGTCCTGTTATCCAAAAGGTATTGTTAACCAGGATATCCAATTGGAGATCACCATAATTAAAGCCCATCCCGGCCTTGTAACTGTAGGCACCATTACCACCCAGGGAGAATGTTGAGTAAGTATCCTCATCATCTTGACTGCCAGAGACGTAGACATTTTTTGTGCTGGTGAATCCCAGAGTTGTGATTTGTCTCTCCATTCCAAATCTTAGGGTAGTGTATTTTAGCTTGGCTTCCAGCCCAATATTCAAAATTGGGGCAACAAGACCAAAGCTCATATCAGTATCTGTTGATTCTGATCCACTCAATTTGCCTTCATCTGACATTCGTGAGAAAAACAAAGAACCCCCAAGGCCATAGACCAGAAAAATTTTGTCGTCGGCCAAGTTCTGATTGTTAAATACTCTATAGGTAGAATTAATGGCGAATTGATTGTCAGATTCGTCTTCTAATTTCGTATTAGCGCTAGTGTATTCACTGGATCCTCCTTGGTAGGCTAAACCAAATACAGCATAACTATTGTCAAAGAAAAACAGGCCTGAATTTGATCGTGCTTTCACTTGTAGGGCAAAACTGAGTTTACTGGATTTCCCCTCTGCGCTGGTGCTTGAACCGCCAGATTCATAATCACCAGTAAAACTACCATGAGGTGTTGGTGCAAGGCCCAGGAGACTATTAATGTTGCTTGGAGTCAAACCGAAGGAGAGGGAAGTTGAAAGTTCCATCTCCTTTGTATCAACCCCATATTCGAGGTCAACCATAATATTTGTCTGGCTCAACTTTTCTTCGCTGGTAGTCGGAGTGGTTTCTTTATCATCATCAACTTCAGTTTGGCTGGTAATCCCAAAGCGGGCACCCATACGCACAGCTGACCGTGGACCAAGACTTCGAATGATGTTGAAGTAATCATCTTGCTGGAGACTTCCACCGTAGAAACCCCAGGATTTGGCCGAGTCACCAACGACGAGCAGATAATTTGGGTTCGCAAGATGAATATCTTGGAAATAGATAAGATTCATGTCGTTTATCCTCTGTGGAAACAACTGAATGGACGCATCATCACCTGGCAGCATATAAGGATTATTCCCCAGTGCCTGGACGCGCTTATCAGTGGCATCAAGAGTTGAAATAGCAACAAGCAGGATGAGACTCATGACGAGCTTTTTTTTCATTTGTTTACCCCCTTATGGTAAGTGTGGTTTAGCTCTAATTCGTCACATGATAATACGAAAATCTTTAATCTCATATCCCGAATTTTTTTTTTTGAGCCCTGTGATATGGATCTATTGGTGACAAATAATATCATGATAAGCTACTATTAATAAGCGTTTTATGAAAAAATATTCATTCTATAAATACAGTATTTGTAACTACCGACCTTCACACTATATTCCTCACGCAAATACTGAGAAAAATGAATCATTTAAGACAAATTCTATCATGAATTTCCGCTGTGTAATCTACACAGCGTTCTCATTTGAATTCTTCTCAATGTCAGATTCAATCTGATCTTTTGCCATCATTCTGATGAAAAAGCCAAGGCGTTAACAATAGCTGGAAAGGGTAAATGAATGGGACAACTATTAACATCCGATGAATCCTTAGACATATCCATCTCAGAGGAGCTGGAAGCACAAGGAGTTAGCCGACGAAACTTTCTGAAGTTTTGTACTGCCATCACTGCTGCCATGGGTCTACCTGCAAGCATGGTTGCCAGGGTTGCAGAAACTATTACAAGTCCAACCCGGACTCCTGTGATTTGGTTGCACTTCCAGGAATGTACGGGTTGTACAGAATCACTTTTGAGAGCAACACATCCAACTGTTGAAGAATTGGTTTTGGATATGATCTCTCTTGACTATTCAGAGACCCTGTGTGCTGCGGCAGGCCATCAGGTTGAAAAATCCCTTAATGATTCAGCGACATTGAATGAAGGTAAATACATCCTCGTAGTGGAAGGCTCAATTCCAGTAAAAGAAGATGGTATTTATTGCAAGATTGCTGATAGAACTGCGTTGGACATCTTGAAAGATTATGGAAATCGGGCTGCTGCTGTTGTGGCCATCGGATCCTGTGCCTCCTGGGGTGGTGTTCAATCTTCAAGCCCAAATCCCACTGGAGCAACTGGTGTACACGAAATTATTACAGACAAGCCAGTCATCAACCTTCCTGGTTGCCCTGCAAGTCCGTATAATTTGCTCTCAACGATTCTGTATTATCTGACTCTGGGCAAACTTCCCCAATTAGACAGCAAAGCTCGTCCAAAATTTGCTTATGGCCGTCTCATTCATGAACATTGTGAACGTCGTCCTCATTTTGATGCAGGTCGTTTTGCTTTGCAATTTGGTGACGATGGGCATCGTGAAGGCTACTGCCTTTACAAACTGGGATGTAAAGGTCCCGAAACCTTTAACAATTGTTCCTCCATTCTATATGGTGATGTGGGTTCAGGCGCCTGGCCTGTTGGAACGGGCCATCCTTGTTTTGGTTGTTCAGAAGAGGGTGTGGGATTCACCAAGTACATTCACGAACAATCTGAAGTATTTACCGATACACCACCTGCATCATACGCACAAATCTCTGGTGACAAGGCCGGTGGCCTCACTGTGGGTGGCGCTGCTGTCGCAGGAGCCGTGGGAGGTGTCATTGTTGGTGCCAGTGCTATGGCTGCTAAAAAGATGAAGGCAGAAGAAACTGCTCCGGAATCAGACGCATAAGGAGTTTATGATGAACCTTGAACGACGAGATTTTTTAAAGGTTCTTTCGGTCGGCGCGTTGACTGCTGGTAATGTCACAAGCGTATTCGCTGATATTAGAAAGACACTGTCTGCAGATGCTGTTGGTATTCTGTATGATGGTACGATCTGTATAGGCTGCAAAGCTTGTGAGGCTGCTTGTAAACAGTACAATGATATGCCGCCTGAAAGCGGAAAATTAGAAAAAGCTCAAGGCGTTGATGGAATCTGGGATGAATCCTATGATCTATCAGAACAAACCTTGAATAAGATAAAGCTCTACGAACATGGTAGTGCCTTAGAACGCAATCGCGAGGAAAACGGCTTTGCTTTTGTGAAGAAAGCCTGCATGCATTGTGTGGATCCAGATTGCGTATCCGCATGCCCGGTAACAGCGCTGACAAAAAATAGTGCAACCGGTGTTGTGGAATATGATAAGGATGCTTGCATCGGATGTCGCTATTGTATGGTAGCTTGCCCCTATAATGTGCCGAAATTTGAATACGCCAAAGCCATTCCTGAAATTCAGAAATGTCAAATGTGTGATCATCGTCAGGCTGAGGGTGGCATCCCTGCCTGTTGTGAATTTTGTCCCACAGGTGCATCGCTTTTTGGTAAGGTGACTGACCTTCTGGAAGAAGCCCGAAAAAGAGTCAAACTGACAGCTGGTACTTCCTATGAATATCCCATGCGTAGTCTGGCAGAGGGTGATGTTAGTCCCAAAAAGGTCGCAAAATATATAAATTATATATATGGTGAAAAAGAAGGAGGCGGAACTCAGTATCTACTTCTTTCAGCTATTCCCTTTACAAAACTGGGCTTACCAGAAGTTTCTGAGACATCATCTGCATCCAGGTCTGAGGGTATCCAGCATGGAATCTACAAGGGCATGATCGCTCCGGTAGCACTCCTGGGTGGATTGCTTTATGGTGCCTATCAAACAACTAAGAATGCAGAAGAATAGGAGCTGACTATGCACGAAAACAAAGCTCTCGGCGGCAGACTGCTCACCAAGCCATTCTGGGTTCTATTAGGTTTGGCCATGATAGCCGGTTTACTCCTTATCAAACGGTTTCTCTTTGGGATTGGTGCTGTTACCAATCTATCAGACGGATATCCATGGGGTATCTGGATTGTTTATGACGTTTTAGTGGGAACGGCCCTGGGTTGCGGTGGATATTCCATCGCCCTCCTGGTGTATATCTTTAACAAGGGAGAATATCATCCCTTAGTTAGATCCGCTTTAATGACCAGTGCCTTTGGGTATACCCTTGCTGGTGTATCAATTTTTATCGATATCGGTCGCTACTGGCAGATGTATAACGTATTTCTGCCCTGGCACATCAATCTGAACTCAATCATGTTCGAAGTAGCAGCCTGTATTGGTGCCTATGTGTTTGTCCTTTGGATTGAGTTCTCACCGACCTTCCTGGAACATCGGCAATCACTTGAAAAGAAAAAGAAACTCAACAAGATACTCTTTTTCTTCATTGCCCTGGGGGTATTACTACCCACCATGCATCAGTCCAGCCTGGGTTCATTGATGATCATTGCTGGTGAAAAACTATCACCGATCTGGCAAACTGGCTGGTTACCCTTGTTGTTCTTGATGTCAGCCATCACCATGGGATATGCTGTTGTCATTTTTGAATCCCTATTTTCAGCTGTCGCGCTCAAACGACCTCTGGATGAAACACCCATACTAGGAAAACTAAGTGGGATTATGATTCCTCTCTTGGTGCTATTCCTATTGCTACGATTTGGCGATCTCATGTGGCGAGGACAGTTGGGAAATATTTTTAATGATGGAATGTTAGGAGCGGTCTTCGTTGTTGAAAATCTATTATTCCTGATTCCTATTTTCATGTTGGCCCCAGCGAAAAATCGTATGCATGCCACAACTTTGTTCTGGTCTTCTGGATCCATGATCCTGGCAGGAGCGCTCTATCGTTTTGACACCTTTCTGGTAGCGTTCAATCCTGGTATTGGATATCACTACTTTCCATCAGCATCAGAAATCTTGATCACAGTTGGTATCATCTCCATTGAGATCTTGGCTTACCTGATATTCGTCAAAAAGCTCCCGGTATTACCGGCAATCAAACATTCATAAACTGAAGATATGAGGATTATATAAATGAGTAAAAGAATCGTAGTTGATCCGGTCACTCGCATAGAGGGACACTTAAGAATTGATTGTGATATTAAGGATGGCAAGGTTGCTAAAGCCTGGTCATCAGGCCAGATGTGGCGTGGGATTGAAACCATTCTAAAAGGTCGCGATCCACGGGATGCCTGGGTCTTTACCCAAAGAATCTGTGGTGTATGTACCACTGTGCATGCCATTGCTTCCGTACGAACGGTTGAAAATGCACTGGAAATGGAAATTCCTGTTAACGCACAGTTTATCCGCAACATGGTCATTGCTGCCCATGGTATTCACGATCATATCGTGCATTTCTATCATCTATCCGCTCTGGATTGGGTAGACGTTGTGTCGGCCCTGTCTGCTGATCCAAAAGCTGCCTCAAAACTTGCTCAGAGTCTGTCTGACCATCCCAATAATGGCTGGCAGGAATACAAGGCGGTACAGGATAAGTTGAAGACATTTGTGGGATCAGGACAATTGGGTATTTTTGCCAATGGTTACTGGGGTCATCCCGCCATGAAATTACCACCAGAGGTCAATCTCATAGCAGCAGCCCATTATCTGGAAGCCTTCGAGATTCAGAGAAAAGCAAACCAGATCACAACTATCCTGGGATCAAAAACACCTCATATCCAGAACCTGGCTGTAGGTGGCGTTTCCAATCCTATTAACCCTGACAGCCAAGCTGCTTTAAATATGGAACGACTGCAGATGGTTAAAGGTCTCATGGATCAATTGAAATCCTTTATCTACAATGCCTATATCGTGGATGTAGCTGTCGTCGCATCCTTCTATCAAGACTGGCTAGGTTATGGTTCAGGTGTAACGGATTATCTCTCCGTACCCGACTTTCCAACTGATACCAAGGGAACCCAATTTGGTACTCCAGGTGGATATATCCCTGGTGGAGATATTAGCAAACTCAAACCAATCACTTCCTTCCAGGACAAGTTTTTCCGTGACGGTGTCAAGGAAAGTGTGAAGCACTCATGGTACAAGGGTGAGGGGAATTTGCATCCGTATAAGGGTGAAACTGAACCCCATTATACTGATTTTGAAGATGATGGTAAATATAGTTGGGTGAAAGCGCCAACATTCCTGGGCAAACCAGCCCAGGTCGGACCTCTGGCTAATGTGCTTAACATGTATGCCCAAGGTCATGAGACAACGCAGAAAGTTGCCGGTGTTGCCTTTGCCAAGATCAAGGCCATCACAAAATCTAAATCTGATATACCAATCAGTGTTCTCCATTCTACGCTGGGTCGCCACGCTGCCCGCGCTATTAGAACTGCCGTACTTTTTGAAGAACTTGAGAAAAATTACAATCTCTTGATAAACAATATTGCCGGTGGTGATTTTGAAACCTTTAACCCACCTGTCTTTCCAAAGGGCGAGCAACAGGGTTTTGGTTTTCATGAAGCCCCTCGTGGTGTGCTATCACATTGGATTGTTATTAAAAATGGTAAGATCGAGAATTATCAAGCCGTGGTACCTTCCACCTGGAATGCAGCACCTCGGAATGATGATGATGCAGTAGGCCCCTATGAGGCATCCCTCGTGGGTAATCCCATTGCAGATGAAGAAAAACCATTAGAGGTACTACGGACAGTACACTCCTTCGATCCTTGTCTGGCATGTGCAATTCACCTGCATGACAACAAACGGAAGAATATTTCGAAAGTCCATGTCCTCTAACCCCGAGGTGGTCGTCCTCGGCCTGGGTAATATCCTCATGGAAGATGAGGGTGTTGGTGTCCATGCCGCAAACCACCTCCAAGAGCATTACCACTTTGAGCCAGAAATCGAGATCGTTGATGGGGGAACCAGCGGTCTCGATCTTCTGCCTTTTTTTGGACCAGAAAAATCTATATTAATTATTGATGCTGTTAATTTTGATATGGAGCCAGGTACTGTTGGTAAGCTAGAAGACGATGCAATCCTCGCTCAATTAGATCCCAAAATTTCACTTCATCATTTGGGTCTTTCCGATCTCATCAGTATCGCCGAACTTACTGATAAGAAGGCCAAGCGAATGACATTGCTGGGCATTCAACCCAAGTCCATGGAGAATCTGGATCTGGAAATGACACCAACTATCAAGGGGGTGTTTAACAAGGTTATTGAAAATGCTCTGCTGATTTTAAAAGAATGGGGCATAGAGAACCGCAGGCAATAACCTCAACTCTTGAATTTATTGACAAATACCTTGGCGTGATATTTGAACGTTGATGAATCATGAAAATCTTCAAAAACACCTCCATCTTTCAACTGCTGCTATATCTCATAGCTGTCCATTCTTTCTGTGTGGGAATAGCGCTGATTGTACTTCCTTTCGGTGCGCTCTCCTGGTTTGGTTTCACAGTAGATCCCTATAGATTTTTCTCCACCCAGGGTGGAGTTTTTCACGTTGTTATGACTATTGCCTATTTATTAGCAGCCAAAAACCCAGTTGGTGAGAAAAATTTGATTCTATTCATAATTCTTGCAAAATGGGTTGCCTTCTTTTTTCTGGCTTTCTATTTCCTATTCTCAGAAATGGTGCCAGTCATAGCAATTTCTGCAGTCAGTGATGGATTGATGGGTTTACTAGTCATGATGTTTTTCCTGGAATTATATACGGAGGAGGAAGTAGTTGACTGACAACATCCTTCCCAGGATAGTTATCACGGGTGCTTCAGGATTCATTGGCAGGAACTTCGTAGAAACCTACCAGGACAGTTTTCAGATTTTCGCCATTGCCCGGCGGAGTCAGCAAGAAGTTGGGATCCCAAGACATAAAAATATTACCTGGTTACTGGTTGATGTGGCTGATGCCAAAAATGTCCGTGATGCCATGGACGAAATTAAGGCAGGGGGCGGTGCCGATTATTTTATACATCTCGCAGCCTTTTTTGATTTTTCCAATGAGCCGAATGCAGAATACGAACGCACCAACGTGCAGGGTTCAAAATTAATATTTGAAGCAGCAGCTGGCCTGGGTCTTAAAAGATTTATTTTTGCCAGCTCACTGGTTGTCTCAGAATTTCCTCAAAGAGGCGATAGACTCACTGAGGAAAGTTCTCTTGATGCAGATTTTCCCTATGCAGTTACCAAAATAGCTGGTGAGGCTATGGCCAGGGAATGGTCAACAACCTTCCCATGTACTGTGGTTCGATTTGCGGCGGTGTATAGTGATTGGTGCGAATATGGACCACTCTATAAATTTATAGATACCTGGTCATCAAGATCATGGAAATCAAGAGTACTTGGGGGGCGGGGAGAATCATCTGTTCCTTATATTCACATTGTTTGCCTGGTGAGAATGTTGAAGACCATTCTTGACAAAACCGAACAGTTAAAAACCTTCGATGTGCTTATCGCGAGTCCCGATGAAAGTACCAGTCACCAGGAACTATTCGACTTCAGTACCAGATTCGTTTTTGGGGACAAGCGCAAGGCAATCCATATGCCCGTTGCGCTGGCCAGGCTGGGTGTGTCTCTCATGGATTTTGCTGGTCGGCTCATCGGTCATCGTCCCTTTGAACGTCCCTGGATGATGAAGTACATTGACCAGCGCATGGATGTGGATGCCAGCTACACAAGGGGTGAGCTGGATTGGCAGGTTATTCCACGCTACCGACCCGAGCGTAGGATTCTGCATGTCATCGAGCATATGAAAACTTATCCCATAGAGTGGCATCAGAAGAATGCCCTGGCACTATTTAAGAATCCTGAAAGACCGAATCTTGAGATATCTGAGGCACTGGTCCTGCATGAAGAAGAAATTCTTACAAGCCTAATCAATCAAATAATGCGAGTTGAAGACCCCACACGATACCACTCCTATAAGAAAATGCCTCCGGAAAAACTGTCCTGGTATCTCGGTATTGTATACAACTTATTGAAGGTTTCCGTGAGGACTGGAGACCGTCTTTCCCTGGCCAACTACGCACGATTTATCGCTAGTATTCGTATCCATGAGGGTTTTAAATTAACCGAGGTCGTTGATGTTTATGAGACTCTGGCTGAGTTGGTCATTCGACATCTCCTTGAACATGATTCTGTTAAACATCTCGAGCAACGCATCCGCGACGACATTGATCTGACCATACAGATGGCAGTTGATGAAATCGAAGATGCTTACGATATCGGTCAAGCCCCAGCCTCTTACATTCGATTTCACGATAGGTAGCCCCTTAAGACTGTTTGATTCAGAGGATCAATCTTGGAGTGAAGGAATGGATTATCAAAATACCAGTAAAACCGTCCTAATCACTGGTGCCTCCGGGTTCATCGGTCGCCATCTCGTGAAATATCTGTGTCCTGAATACCGCGTCCTCGCTTTTGCCAGGCGTACCCAGAAGGAAGTTGACCTGGAACCACATCCCAACCTTGAGTGGCTCCTGGTGGATATCACGGATCCCGTCAAATTCAGACAGGCATTTATCATCGCAACATCACTAAATCCTCCAGATTACATATTTCATCTGGCAGCCTATTACGATTTTGGAGACCAGGTTTACTCTGATGTCTACGAGAAAACCAATATTGGAGCAACCCGCATTCTGTTGGAACTCACGAAAGAAATCGGGGTCAAACGATTTATTTTTACCAGTTCCCTGGTTGCCAGTAAATTCCCTGAGCCTGGCGAATATGTCAATGAGAACAGACCACCAGACGCAGAATATCCCTATGCCAGAACCAAGTGTCAAGGGGAGGAGCTGGTTCGTGAATTCTCAAGATATTTCCCCTGTTCAATAGTTCGTCTGGCTGCCGTCTGCAGTGACTGGTGTGAGTACGAACCCCTGTATCATTTCTTGAAGATATGGCTTTCGGATCGCTGGGATGCCCGCATTCTCCCTGGCAAAGGAAACATGGCCATTCCATACATTCATGTTTGCTGTGTGATTTCATTATTTGATCAGATTTTGAAAAAAACCGATGAATTGAAGCCCTATGATACCTTTCTGGCTAGTTCAGACGAACCAGTATCCCTGGCAAAAATGTTTGGATATGCGACGCGGCACTATTTCGGTCAGACAAGGCAACCTATCTATTTCCCCCTTTTCCTGGCCAGACTGGGCGTACGATTCAGAAACTTCAAAGGCAAACTCATAGGCAAGCCTCCCTTTGAGAAATTATGGATGCTTGAATACACGGATAAAATATTTTCCACTGATTCATCATACACGCGAGAGACTTTAGATTGGCAGCCAAAATCAAGACATCAGATTTCAAGGCGTTTGTTGCATTTGATTGAGAATCTTAAAGCCAGACCAGAGACATGGCATCGGAAAAATATTGATCGATTGCACAGATTCTCCACAAGTCGTCCCTCACTGGCTTTGGCAGAAGAAATGGTCAGGATGCATGAGCAGTTTGTGGATCAGATTTATACACGCATCATGCTACCTGAAAATGCAAAAATATTAAAATTGTACCAGGCCATGTCTACAGACGACTTAAAATGGTATATTAATGTGGTTTATAACAACCTCTTGACCTCAGTGCGTCATGGTGACAGGTCCATCATGATTACTTTTGCCCACGATCTCTCACAGCGGAAAATGCAGGAAGACGCAAGTCTTGAAGCTATATGCCAGGCTTTGTACATCACCCGCGATATTATTACTGAAGGGTTGCACAAAAATCCCAACCTGGCGGAGATGAAGCTGCTTGTACATGACTATATCACCCTGGCGATTCAGTTGGCCATCGATGAAATCAAGGATGTATATGAAAATGTGCCCCTTTAGGTGGTGCCTAATCAATGAGTGCTGAAAGTTCTTCCTGACAGGAGGGACAAAACCTGTCCGATTTCTGATCCATCTCTTCTACATAAGTTGTTGAAACCATAACACATCCAGGTTTGAGACAATGTTTTAGTCCAAATGCATGTCCAAGCTCGTGCACGATGCACTTAATGATGCGCTCAGAGTACAATTTTGGATCCCCTGCCAGACCATAGCGTCGGTTGTCGAGACGATGTCCGGAAACCAGAGCTACGGAGCCTCCCAGGTAGGCTTGTCCAAAGATATAACTCAGTACCGGAATAAATAAATCCAGATCTGTTACACCGACAATCTTATCATACTCGCCTGTGAGGGGCAGCAACTTATGGATGATTTCATTGGCGTTGTATTGTGATCTGACGGGATTGAAGAAGGGGGTGAGGTCCATGTGATAACTACTCAGTCTGGTTTCCATTTTGAAGCGGTTGCTCAGCACATTGAGCATGATTTCCAGGGTTTCAACACTGGAAAATTGCAAGGGGATGATCCTGATCAGGGACATTAATCGAGACCAGAGCTAGCCGATTATACCTTCTCGATCTTGTATTTCTTAATTTTGCTGTACAGGGTTACTCGGTCAACCCCCAGTGCCTTGGCAGCCCGGGAAATATTCCATTCGTATTTATTCAAAATGGTCTCAATATGATGGTACTCCATATCCTGGATAGATTCCCAGGTGGGTTTACTTAACTGGTGTTCGAATGGGAGATCCTTCAGTTGTACTGTATCTCCGCTACCAATTACGATTGCTCGCTCGATGAGATTCTCAAGTTCGCGTACATTCCCGGGGAAAGGATAATTGCTGAGAGCTTTGGCAGCCCTTTTACCGATAAAGCGGGTCCCCTTGTTCATTTGATCAGCATAAAGCTTTACAAAATGCTCTGACAGGAGTTTGATATCCTCAGGACGTTCACGCAAGGGAGGTATCTCAATGGAGAAAACATTAAGACGATAATACAAGTCTTCTCGGAATTCACCAGACTTGACCATGGCTTGGAGGTCACGATTGGTGGCACAGATCACTCGAAAATCAGATTGAAACTCACGATTCCCACCAACGCGGGCAAATCGTTTTGTCTCCAAAACACGTAGCAATTCAATCTGCATTTTCATGGAGATAGTGGAAATTTCATCCAGGAAGAGTGTCGCTCCATCTGCCATTTCAAACTTGCCCTTGCGAGCATATTGGGCACCAGTAAAGGCACCTCGCTCATGTCCAAATAATTCGCTTTCCATGAGGTTCTCTGCGATAGCCCCGCAATGCACTGTGACCATGGGAAAAAATCGACGGGGGGAATTCATGTGAATGGCCTTGGCAATGAGCTCTTTACCTGTCCCACTATCCCCGTGGATGATGACCGTAGAATCCGTTTCAGCAACAATGCGTACATTTTCCAACACGTTGAGAATCCCTTCACTCTGGCCAATGATAGACTCAACATTAACCAGGCTTTTTATACGGTCCTGCAGGGAGAGGTTTTCACGGCTGAGTTGGATGGATTTGCTGGCGTTTCGAATGATATGGGTGACTGCATCTGGATCGAAAGGTTTGCAGACATAATCGTATGCGCCATCCTTCAGCGCCTGGACTGCTGAATCCACAGAGGCAAAGGCGGTCATGATGATAACAATGGTATCCTCATTGATGGCTTTGATGCGGCGATTGAGCTCAAGGCCATCCATGCCGGGAAGCTTGATATCAATAAGGATGATATGGAAATGGTATGCCTCGATTTTTTTTAAGGCCACTTTGGCATCTTCTGCAGTGTCAACCGTATATCCATCTTCAATGAACCAGTTGGATAAGGAATCACGAACTGAGAGTTCATCATCCACTACCAATATGGAAAGATTATTGTCCATCATCCAGCCTCCCCGAACTAAGTTTAAATTTAAATTTTAATGATGTACCGACGCCGGGACTAGAATCCACTGCGACTTTGGCCTGGTGTTGCTCCAATATCCCATAGGTGACTGCCAGTCCCAATCCAATTCCTGACATCTCCTTTTTGCTGGAAAAGAAAGGCTCAAAAATGTGTTCCTGGTCAGCTTCGGAAATACCAATACCATTGTCCTTGATTTCGATGATAATATGCTGCATGTCGGGATTATAGCTTCGGTAGGTAACCAAACTGTCTGCTCCGGGACTGACTGCTTCCAGAGCATTGGTGAGAACGGCTAGACAAGCCTGAATGATTTGGTTTCCATTAGCCTGAATCAAATCTCTACTTGCTGAAAAATCAGTAACCAACCTGACATTAGATATTTGAAACCGGTGTTGGATTAGCTGTTCAGTCTCGCGGAGAACGGTATTCACATGGATGTCATCAAATTTTTGGCTACCATCTCGGGAGAAATTGAGCAGTCCTTTGACAATATTACCACAGCGGGTCGTTTCTGATTGGATCATATCAAGGTGTTTCAGTACGGCAGTTTTCTTCTCATCTGTAAATTCACTATTCTGAAGAATTCTTGATATCAGTTTGGCATAGGTCAGTACCCCGGCCAGGGGGTTATTGATTTCATGGGCAACAGATGATGACAATCGCCCCAGGGAAGCCAGACGTTCTATCTGATAAATCTCGTTCTGTGTTCTGGCTATATCTTCTGATTTACTGCGAACCTTGTTTTCCAATTCATTGGACCACTGATGCAATTCACGATTGCTCTCATTAATAGATTCCAACATGGTATTCAAGGCCAGGCCCACTTGATGAATATCAATTAAATCATTGGGTTGCACATTTACTCTCACCGATAGATTCCCTGCAGTAACGGCTCGACTGGCGTCAACAATTCGCTTGAGTGGATAATTGATACGACGTTGAACAAAGAAGAGGAGGGTGGCCACCAACAGAATCAGAAATAGAACAACAATACTGAAGTATTCGAAGAGGACTTTATTTAGAGCAGTGTCAAGCTCAGTGAGGGGTAATTCGATCTCCATAAAACCAAGTATTTCATTTGGTGAAGAGGTCTGGTGGCAGGAAATGGAACCGCACGAAGGGGCAGACATGATGGGAGACAGGACAATCATGTTCCGGCCTTCTTCCATAACGACATTGTAGACACAGGTGGCCGGCATGCCCCATTGGGCAGGGTCAACATTGGTATGACAATGTGAGCAGGGAAGCATAGGATCTTGCCCCTTGGCTTTGCTTGATTCATCCTGTGTATGATGTCTGATCTCGCCGCGGTTATTATATATCCTGATGGCGCTGATCCCTGGAACCTCCAATACTTCATTGATGGCCAGGGTTAGCTCGGCATGATCTTCACTGATCATACTGCTGCGAATAGATTTGTCAATCACTTTGGCCATGCGCTTACCAAAACGGGTTGTTACATTTTCCAGATAATTATTAGACATTGAAAAGATGAGCCAGGCCAGGAATGCAAATAAAACCACAGACATGCTTACCAGCAGGGAGAGGAGATGGCCATATAGTGATTTCGGTTGAAATCTTCTTCTGAGATAAGCGCTGTATCGATTTGATTGTCGTGGAACCTGATTGGTACGAGAACCCATGATCCCCCCACTTAATAGCTGACTAAGTAAATAATAGCGAAAGTTGTTAATGCATAATACATGCCAGTTAGCAAGCGTAAGCCAGGCTATCGCTAATGTCCATTAAGTATTTCGAGAAAGATTTTTTGCCGATTTGGGATCTTCGAACAAGATTTTGGGGCGCTAGGTCAGTCTCATTTTCTATGATCTGCTTAAAACGATTTAAATCTTCCTCAATCAGATCGAGATATTCATCTCTCCTAAGGTATGCAAGTTCCAGAGATGATTCATCCACTGCCAGTTCCACCAACCAGAGGTCTTCTTCCGGGCTCATGTATAAATGACTATCCTGAATTTGACTAGCGCCGAACAGAGGATTGGTCTGGATAATCTGCCCAGCGAGAGGCGAGCGGAGGAAAATAATATCATCTTCTAGCTGTAGCCAGCTGAAGCACTGAGTCTCAAGGAGGGAAGTGTATGTTTTTGGAGTAATTATTTTCTGAACAGATGAAAAAAATTGCCACAAAAATGCATCAATTCCCAGACGCATTTTACCCTGCCCGGTTCTTTTAATCCAGAAATGCCGATGGGTAAACTGGAGACCTGGAGTAAACTGAATAACAGAAGATTCTGGTGTTCGCAGATTGAGTGTTTTGGATTCAGCAGTATTCGTGGATCGACGATAGCCCCGCGTCATTTCCTTGTGAAAGTCACATAAATCGCAGTGTTGCTTAAGGGGGCAAAGTTGATATTCAATTGATCCCGCTTCCATCCAGATACATTTTTGCGATTCCATTTTTTTAATCCACCTATATGTCGTTTAGGGGAATGGCACAGGGGGAACAAAGTTGAACCCCATGTAATGCGCCTCTAGCCACATCATCTCATTTAGCTGCATCGATAAATTCAGATTGGAACTCTTCCCAGATTTCTGGGGAAAGTGATTCCAAAACTTGATCTTGAATTTCGCCACCCTCCTGGAGGAGAACAGGTTGAAGGCTTAGATCATATTTCCTCTCGGCAAAGGCAAGTACATCACGTAATCTGGCTTGTTCCTGTTGCATCCACCCCTGGGCTTTTTCGCCCAGAATGAGCATGGCTTTTTCCACATCCCAGCGTTTGGGAGCCATATCGAACAACCAATTCTCAGTGAATTCTTTGCTGGTTCGTTTGCTGAATTTGTGGAGTGCCTGTTTGTTGATGGATTTCAAGGTACCAGTCACGGGAGAATAGACTTTCAAACTTTTACCCTCACTCATGAGTGTGGCAAGATGATCTCCGCGCTCAATATTTTCACCACTTGATTTGTGAAGTTTCAAGGACACGGGCCCGGTAAGCGCAGTAAGAAAGTCATCGATTCCAACTTGCACTTGTCCTGCACTTTTGAGATAGGCCCAGGTGTGGGTCTTGTCGAAGAACACACCTCGTGGCAGGCGGACATTGGCCAGTGAAAAAAGAGGCCCTTCTACTTCCTTGAGGTAGTTGTAAAAGGGGATGAACACCAGAAAGAAACTGATGATGAGTAGATATTCAATTCCTTTTGTTGCAAATATGTCGTTATAGTAAAGGTTTGGCATGATAATGTTACCTTATGCGGTTGGTTTGGGGGCTGTCATTGATTCCATGGTTCTTAACACGGGCATGCGATGGAGAACCCAGCGGAAGATCCATATCTGCACGAAGAGGATGGCCACGGTTACGACGATTTCCATCCAGGTTGGGATATAACGGGGAATCTCATCCCAGCGATAGGCGATTACAGATACGTTCATACGATTGAGGACAATCCCAATCAGGGTCATGATGGAGGCCAACTTGATTGTGAAGGGCGTACCCAGTCTAACACCTCTAACAAAGAGCAACATTGGCACAAGGACAAAACCGATCATTTCAATCATATACCATACGCCCATGGGGGTCATGAGGTATCCCAGGGTATGATTGTGTACTGAATCAACAATCTTGAGAAAGAAATATACAAACATAGTGACCGCACAAACCCGGGAAAGACCGCGAATCATAATATTGTGATTTTCATCGCTATGTTTATCCATCTGATATGCGAACACCCTCTGCAGGATGCTACCTTGAAAGATCACCATACTCAGTCCGGCAAAAATGCTGGAGATGAAAAACAGGGTGGGGATGAATTCTGAATACCAGAGCGGGTGAATTTTACCCTTGGCCATGAGGAACAGTGCACCCAATCCAGACTGGTGAAGGGTGGAAAGTGTAATACCAAAAACAACAGCACCTATGGTGAGACGCTTTAGGTTTCGTCTGGCACGCTCCGAACCTAACCATTCAGCTACTGCTGGGGAAAACTCAATGAGTTGGGCAAAGATATAGAGAATAAAATGCCAGGCCACTAAAAAGAGAATACTGCTGGTGCCAAAGGAGTTGCCTATGATGGGATTGATGATGTTCCATGGTTTCCCCAGGTCAAGTATCAAGGCAATGGCATAGAAAGTATAGGCCAAAAACCCATTCAAGACGGTGACTCTCACCAAGGGTTTATATTTTTCCATTCCCAGGATATATACCATAAATGTCAATACATAGGCTCCCCCTGCAAAAGCCACGCCTGTGACCACATTAAAACCTTTCCACAGCCCCCAGGGTACCATTTGGGTCACATTGGAAACTGCTGAGAGTCCATACACAAAGCGAATGACAATAATAACTGCTGCGACAATTACTGTTGGAACAGAAATCATATTGAAGATGGTCCAGGGATTACCCCTGGGTTTTAGCTCAGAAAGTAAAAACTTCCAGGTACTGGTAGGACGTCCATAAGGCTTAGTCAACACACTTTCACTCATGGTCTTCTCCTTCCACGTCTTCTTGGTCATCTTTTTTTAGCGCTCCTCTCAAACCCATGAGCAAGGCTGGCCATAGAACAAAGACAGAGGGCACACTATAGAGGAATCCCTTGGTTAATTCAGGATAGGGCTTTGTTTCCAGGTCTGTTTTAAAACCGAGTTCCTCAAAAGGGACGGGGGAGATGTTTAACCACGATGTTCCACCAGCTTCATATTCACCATACACATGATCAACATAGCTTGCAGGATCTTCCATGATTCGGCGGTGTGCCTCATGCAGGATTTCGCTTCGTCTGCCGAAGGTAAGTGCTCCAGCGGGACAGTTTTCCACACAGGCTGGAACTTCACCTTGTTTCAGTCTATCAAAACACATCTGGCATTTGCCAATTTTAGGATTGTTATCATCAAACTCGAATTTCGGAATATCGAAGGGGCAGGAGACCATGCAGTATCGGCAGCCCATACATTTGCCTTCAGTCCAGGTTACAGGGCCCTCTTTTTGTTTTTTCATGGCCTGTGTAAGACAGGCAGAAGCACAGGCCGGTTGTGCACAATGCATGCATTGTTGCTTCGTATATACTTCGCCGGCACTGGTTTCGACAGCATTGATTACCGAGTATTGATCTGGTTTTAATTGTCGTTTTATTTCACTATCCGGGTAGTCGGTAGGTTCTGGAAGGCCATTGGCCGTAGCACAGGCAAATTCGCATTCCTGACAACCCTCGCAAAGAGTAACGTCATGGAGGATGGCATAGAATTCTTCCTGATCCAGTTCAGTTTTAGAATTTCCCAGTGCGGTAGCTCCACTCAGGGTAGCGCTGGCAACTCCCAGAGTCTTCAGAAATTCGCGTCTATCAATAGACATATTGGATTGTCCTTACATTTCTAGAATGAATTATGTGAGTGAGGGATCATCAAGATTTGTGAGTCAATTCTTGATTCGATGGATCCAGAATGAGCTTTTGAAATGAACCCCAAAGACCTTTCCCAGCATAGGCGAGAGCGCCATCAGCAATGTCACCACCTTCTTGAAGCAAAGCCAAGCCACGTTCAGCATGTGGTGGGGCAAAAGAGTGGGCAAAGAAATCACGGATCCTGGCAATCTCCGCTTTTAACCAGGTTAGGGTACGGGCCCCACGATAGAGACGCTGGGTTTCAGTTTCCCAGTTTGATGGTTCAAGTTTGACCAACCACCCTGCTGCATAGGGGTCGCGGTGTACAATCCCCAGGTTTTGAAGAGCCACCTGATTAATTTTCTTAACAGTTCCTGATATAGGAGCAGAGATCACCAATGTTTTACCCTCATGGGAAATTTTGAACATAGGATCACCCTGTTTTACCTCTTGGTCCTTTTCAGGAACAGTTATCTCAGTGAGAATCCCGGTTAATCCATTTAAAAATGCATCAACTCCAACTTTTGCATCACCATTGGATTGCATATGTGCCCAACTGTGTGTTGGACTAAAGTACACACCGTCCGGTGAGGCAAGTCTATCCGGTTTTAATTGATAGGTTTTCTGAATAACGATTGGTGAATCACTCAAAACCTTGATACGTTTATCTTCCCTGTACCAGGAAATCGAGATAACGATTGCGACAAATGTTAAAACAAATAAGATGACCATAATGAACCTCCTTTTTAGTTCGCCTTATCTAATTCAAGGGGGGTGCCACAAAATTTTAGGACATATAAATATATATATAACAATGAGATAGAAATGGTTAAACTCTGAAAGTTAACAAAGCAAAAGTGTATAGAAATTCATCAAAGATTTTTTACGACACACCAAAGCGGGTATCACCCCCATTCTCGATTAGTGTTGAATAGTGCAACGGTTGTTTAGAATCCTTACAGTGCCGAAAGGACGTCGATATCATATGTATCATATTGATAATAAAGAATTAATCTTAGTTATTTAGGAAGTTCATCTCTGAAACATGATGGCAATGGACAAAATATATGGAGCCCATTTTCTTAATATTGACTTTTTCAACACCATCAATTCAAAAGGAGGGGATGTCGAAGAAAATTTTACAGACTTGACCGTTCAAAAGATAAAGTAAAATCATAATAAACATTATGATAGTTGAATAGAGTACAGGCTAAAACAAGTGTTGATAATGTAAACAAACCCACTCCTGCAATATTCTCAAGCATCAATCTTATCAGCCATGGTCGATTTTGTTTGGGTGATTGATTCCATCTCCGCTTAGATTCTTTGAATAAAATTTATTAGGAGATGTAATAGTGCGCCAGTTTATCATTATTCTTTTCACAGCCACCTTGGTTTTGGGATGGGGGAAGACCGGTCATCGAGTGATCGGAAGAATTGCAGAAGAAAATTTATCACCACAAGCGAAGGCTGAAATCACAAAACTATTTGGCCACAGCGATCTAGCCAGAATTGCCAATTGGGCAGATGAGATCAAATCCGATCCTGCCTGGAAACATGCCAATGATTGGCACTATTGCACTGTACTGGAAGGTCAGGAATATATAGGTCCAGATGATGGTGGGAGGGCAGTGCAGAAAGTCTCAGAGTTTACCACCTTGCTAGAGAAGGGTACGCTTGGCGAAAAAGATCAAAAAGATGTCCTCCGCTTCATCGTGCATATTGTTGGAGATCTCCATCAACCTTTGCATGTTGGGAATGGTACAGATAAGGGTGGAAATGACGTGAAGGTCACCTGGTTCGGCGATGAATCAAATCTTCATCGGGTGTGGGATTCACAAATGATCGATCACATGCAATACAGCTACACCGAATATGCACAGCAGATTCAGCTAGGCTTGATCCCTGATATGAAAGCAGCCCTGCTAGATCCAACGCTCATGACTTTTGTCTACTCCTCAAGAGAAGTTCATCCCCAAGTGTACGATATAGGCGATGGTAAATTGTCATGGAAATACATATATAAGAATAGAGAACTCATGGAGGATCGCCTCCTTCAAGGTGGATATCATCTTGCTGCTCTGCTGAATGATATATTTGATTAAATGACATCTTTGCACCGTACTATTTATGCCTGGATAGCTCCACTGCTGATGTGGGGTGTGGTAAGTGGTGCTACTCCTGAGTCCATTTCACTGGACCACAAGTTTAAACTGGTACTTCAGGGGAAAGCCGAGCAGGATTTTACAGTCGGGCTAGCGCTGGGAGCTGGCGCTGCAAAGGGGTTCGCCCATATCGGTGTTCTAGATGCTCTTGAGAAGGCCGGCATACGAATTGATATGATCGCCGGCAGCAGCATGGGGGCTATTATTGGTGGTGGCTACGCTTCCGGTCTAAGCGTTGACTCTTTGTCCAGTGTGGCACTGACGTATAACTGGTTTGATGTTTTAAATCTCTTAGATCCCGTATTCCCTGCACGTGGGTTTATTGATGGTCAGAAAATTCATGCCTTTCTCGATGAGTTATATGGTTATCAAAACATTGAAGATTTAGCCATTCCATTTTCGGCAACTACAGTTGACATCTTGAGGGGCGACTTATTTGTCCTCAATGAAGGAAACCTGGCTAATGCAGCCCGGGCCAGCTCATCCATTCCTATCATTTTTAACCCTATGGCCAATAGTGATCAGGTACTGGTTGATGGTGGTATGATTGACCCCGTACCCATAGATGTCGTTCGTTCTATGGGGGCTGACTATATCATTGCTGTAAACGTGCTGGCTTTCTCTGAAGATCATGCGGATAAGCCAGCCTTCAAGTATATGAATGCCGATGAACTAAAGAATAGTCGCTCCACCTGGCGATTCCCAAAAGCAAATGAGGCCTGGTACAAGGCAGGAAAGCCAAATATGGTTGAAATTGCCCATGAAACAGTCATTCTATCCATGGCCTTGATAGCAGCCAATCAAGTGGAGTTGGCCAATCCTAATATGATTATCAATGTAAGTACTGGCTTGGCAGCGTGGAATTTTCTTGAAGCAGAGATTGCTATTCAAAAGGGCTATAAAGAAACCATCCTGCAATTGGAGATGGCCAAACAAAAACCATAGAAGTATTTTCTGGCAGCCATGTTATTCACATCAAATATTCAGGTTTTAGTTGACTCCGCCAATGGTCTGTAGAAATTAATTACATGCGAATTTCCCCCCTCCTCAATCGTGCACTGAAAACAGGTAGTATCATCCTCATTCTTGGTATGATGTGGTCATGCAGTTTTTTTGGTGACCGAAAAAAGGGTGAATACACGCCAATTGAATTTGATCTGCAAAAAGAAGTTGGTCCTTTTCAGGGTCTTGGCGCTAATGTTCCTATCAGTTTTTACAGTCGCAGGATGAAGGTACTTCAGACCTTTAATGAATTGGGCATAAAATATATCAGGGTCAAGCGTGATGCAGAAAACTGGGATGATATCCTGGCTCTACGTGCCTCTACATCTCGCCTTGGCGTCAAATGGATTTATAGTCTGGATGCCATCCCTCCACAATTTCTAAATAATTATGGTAGGCTGGTCGATTTGAAAGGCTTTGCAATTTGGTGGGCAGAGGAAGTAGATGAATTGCTCTATCAAGATGTCCCAGCCGATTATATTGAGTTACTTGATACCCCAAATATTTTGAGGGGTGATTCCCTATCTCTTTCATCTGATTTGTTTAACGATTTAATTCATGCTACCCGTGCTGAGCTGGATCTTCGTGATTTTCAAAATGTTGCCATAGTTGGGCCTGGCCTTTCCACACCGTCAATTGCTGGAGATCTTGAGACCTGGTATATGGATCTGGATCAGGCTGGTTTTGATATGCTGCCTTTTTGGTCGGTTCATTGCAGGGAAAATTCCATTGATGGAGAACAGACTGGTGCTGCATTGGGGACTCTTTTTGAATACCTCGACAAGATCGAATCAAGAAAACCTGTCATGGTGAGTTCATTTACGACTCTGGAAACAAAATTTAACGATATTCAGTATCCGGATCCCAATCAATATGACCTGTTGGGAAACTTGAATACTTTTGAAAGCTATTACTATAGTGCAACATTTTCTCTGCCATATGCACTGAGAGTATATTCAAATACTCTGGACCTCTTAAAACACAGGCAGGTTGTCCCTTTTCTCCATCAACTATATGATGCCCCTGCTGATGTGAAATACAAAAAAAGATCCTGGGGTCTTTTGGATCTAAACGGGGATGAGAAACCAGTTTTCTCTCTGTTATCCCAGCTCATGAAACGGGTTCCCAAACAAGCTACGATTGTCGCAACACTTGATCCCACTCATGAGGGACTAAATGCCCTGACCTTTAAGAACCAGGATGAAGTCATTGTGACCGTTTTAAATGAAAGTCTGGGATCTAAATCAATTCAGATAAGTCTCCACGGAGTTGATCGCAAATTGACAGTTCACAGTGTCGAGCTGCATTATTCTCCAGTATTATTTCCTCCTGAGCAAGGCAAAAAAGATATGGTTGAAACAGAAGTGCTGGAAATCAAACCACGATATGACGGAGCAAATGACACTTACGTATTTGCTCTCATGCTCAAGCCTCAATCGATATTTGTAGGTGAATTTCACTATAAATAGTTTTTCAGCCATTTCAGATTGAATATTCAT
The DNA here is from genome assembly GCA_013203185.1 of Fidelibacterota bacterium. Lineage (GTDB taxonomy): Bacteria > Fidelibacterota > UBA8477 > UBA8477 > JABMPR01 > JABMPR01. The sequence continues at coordinate 79,646 of JABMOS010000113.1, forward strand.
CATATGTAATGAAAGTATATTGAACAATCCTACCATGTTGGTCTAGATTGATAGTGATATGGAGCAATTGACTGCCAGGAAGATTTTCAAGTTTTGGTTACCCCTAGCCGGAACCTGGCTTATGATGTCCCTTGAGGGACCTTTTATTGCAGCTATAATCGCCCGTCTAGTCGACCCAAAATTCAACCTGGCTGCCTATGGAGTGGCCTTCTCATTTGCCCTCATCGTGGAGGCGCCGGTTATCATGATGATGACAGCCTCGACATCTTTGGTTAAGGACTATAGCTCTCTACGTAAACTCAGGCAATACACCTGGATTTTGAATGGTATTATTACCCTTGTTATGCTCGTTCTTATCATACCGAAGGTATTCTTTTTTATCACCGTGGACTTAATTGGACTTCCTGAGAATGTGGCTCATCTGACCCATGTGGGAACCATCATCTTATTGCCGTGGCCTGGCGCTATTGGCTTTCGACGATTCTATCAAGGCGTATTGATTAGCAACCATGCGACACGCCGGGTGGCTTATGGAACTGTTATTCGTCTCATGTCCATGGGGTCAACTGCGCTTAGCTTGTTTATGTTTACAGAGCTCCCTGGCGTTTACATCGGTACAGCAGCACTTTCTGCTGGCGTAACCATGGAAGCTATGAGTACCAGATTTATGGTCAGATCCATTTTAAAAAGGTTCAAATCAGCACCGGATCAACATATTGAACAGGTAGGCATTGCATTGCCACTAACCTTCCAGTATATCAATAAATTCTATTACCCACTTGCCCTCACATCCATGTTGACACTTGGCGTGCATCCATTGATTACCTTTTTTATTGGAAAGAGTCACATGCCTCTTGAGTCCCTGGCGGTTCTACCTGTGGTGAGCTCCTTTGTTTTTTTATTCAGGGGAGTTGGACTTTCATTTCAGGAAGCTGCCATCACCATGTTGGGCTCAAGTAAAGAAAATGACCAGGTGATTTATAAATTTGCCACGGTACTAGGGCTAGTACTAGCTTCCATGCTTATAATTACAGCAATCACACCACTGTCAAGGTTGTGGTTTTCAAACGTGAGTGGGCTAAGTGCCGAGCTCACTGGATTGGCACTGACCCCCCTCTTGATTATGGGTCTGTTCCCTGCTTCCACGGTGTTGATATCCATGCAACGAGCAATCCTGGTAAAAGCTGGAAAAACTGGGCCTATTACCCATGCAACTGTCATTGAAGTCTTAACAATAATAACAGTACTCTATGTAAGTATTATTCGTTTCTCAGCCATTGGTGTGACTGCAGCTGCTGCGGCATTTTTGTCAGGAAGGCTGGCTGCTAACACATATTTTTACTTCAAAACAAGACCATAAATTTAAACAGAAATGTTATCATAGTTTGGGAATTCTGCCCATATAAGACCTTGATACGAGTGCATTTGGCACGTATTTTCACCAAGTAAACACCTGAAATTGGGGAAGCCTTTAGAAGGGGACACATGCTGACAATAAGATTGTGGCCATTTACTAAATCTGGGATTGTTACGATTCTCCTGGCAGCATTGTTCCTTGGTTGTTCGGGTAATGCTGGTAAAAACCCCGTTGTCGAAGATGGAATTATTGATCTAAGGGACCATCCTTTTAGTGGTCACCTTAATCTTGACGGGGAATGGAGATTTGTCTGGCGAGACACTAACTTGACAGCCATTACATCTTCAGATGACCATATTAACGTTGAGGTTCCAGGTTCATGGAAGGGCCATCGCTTCAACGATGTAAAGCTCCCTGGACATGGTGCTGGAAGTTATTTTCTCACAATACTCATACCTGAACAATCTGAATCATATGCCATTAAATTCAGCACGGCTGGCACAGCTTACAATCTGTTTGTGAACGAAGATCTTGTTGGAAGTGTCGGTATCTATTCTGTTGATCCCACCATGTCCCAGCCCCTGTATGAACCAAAAATTTACAACCTGGGAAGCCGATCCAATCAATTGACGCTTAGAATTGATGTATCAAATTATGATCATCGATTGGGTGGGCTTTGGGAATCTATCACCTTTGGAACCACCAAGGAAATTTACGAATACCGTGAGAAACAAATCGCCCTGGCGCTGTTTATGTTTGGTACCATTTTCGTCATGGGCATTTATCACTTAGGTATTTTCTCACTGAGTACCCGGGGGACAGCTGCTCTCTACTTTGGCATTTTCTGTCTTATCATCGGTTTGAGAACCCTGACCACAGGTGAGATATTTATCCATCAAATCTGGCCTTCAATTTCATGGGAAATGCTGGTGAAGATTGAATATCTTACCTTTTTTACAGGCATTCCCATATTCTATCTTTTTGTTCGACTGCAATTTCCCGATGAGCTAAGTGAGCGCGTTGGACAAATCGTGGTAGGAACATCCCTTATCTTCGTTCTGTTGGTACTTTTTACTCGAGTTGATACCTTCTCGTTCTCCCTCAGATATTTCCAGCCTTTTAGCCTTTTGGTCATGGTATATGTCACATATGGCCTCGTCCTGGCATTTATCCGTGGGGAAGAAGGGTCTACCATGGTTCTGGTGGGATTTCTTTCCATTGTCATCACATTTATGAATGATATGCTTTATGTCGCCAATGTATTGCATACTGGGCATCTTATTTCCATAGGACTCTTGATTTTCATATTGACCCAGGCCTTTTTGATATCCATTCGCTTCTCAAAAGCATATGCCACTATTGACCTCCAACGCACAAAATTGGAACGAACAAATACAGCTTACCAGGCTGAAATCGAAAGTCGTAAATCAGCTGAACAGGAAGTGCTAAAGCACAAAGATAATCTTGAAGAATTGGTTGAGAACCGGACTGCTGAATTACAGATAGCTAACAAACGTTTAGAAGAATTATCAAGAGTTGATGGTCTAACGGGAATCGCTAACCGTCGTCGACTAGATGAAGAATTGGATCGTGAATGGAAACGTATGCTACGCGAAAAACGTCCCCTGAGCGTGGTTCTCTCGGACATAGACCACTTTAAGCTCTATAACGACACCTACGGTCATCAAGGTGGTGATGAGTGCCTTATCCAAGTGGCGAAGGCTATTAAAGAATCAGTTAACCGTCCTGGTGATTTAACAGCTCGATATGGTGGTGAAGAATTTTGTCTGGTTTTGCCTGAAACCAGCGGTTTGGGAGCCATGCAAATTGCAGAACTGGTCAGGAAGCATGTGTTTGAGCTGAATATGGAGCATAAATCCTCACCAGTAGCTGGGGTGGTAACACTTAGCTTGGGTGTGGCTACACTCATCCCGGATATTGGAAGCCATCCATCCGTTTTACTGGAAGCTGCCGATAGAGCACTTTATCAGGCCAAAGGCAATGGGAGAAATAGGGTCGAGCAAAACCTGAGTGAAGAAGTGGACCCGAACTAGAAGAATTTATCACGCTTTACGACTACTCTCTACTCGAGAATTTTCCACTCAAAATTCCATTTCCATTTATCAAAGTACAGATTGCCACCGGACCATTCCACTTCACCCCGTTGACTATCCACAGTTTCTGAACGAAAATGCTGTTTTGGGGGATCAAAGGGCTGGCTGATATCATCATTAAAGATGATGCGATAGCTATCCATACCACTGAGATAGAACCAATGTAGTTGAGGGTCATCACTGTTGCGTAAGCCGTAAGTCACATCCATGGGAACCCACCCATAGGGCTCAAAATATATCATTCCCCAGTCGTGCATACTGTCATCAGGTGGCTGCAATTCCCAACCAGATTGCCAACGGGCTGGAATGCCGCTAATTCGACAAAGTGTGATGAAAAATAGGGTCTGAATCCCACAATCTCCGTGGTGGTTCTGGAGGGCGTACTCAGGAATACAAGAAATGCTGGAATATTCTCTTGCCGATGCCCAGGGTGTGTTGTTGTCTACCCAGGCGAATAGAAGTTGGGCCTTGAGATATGGGTTTTGTTCTTCCCCTACTATCTCCTGTGCCAGTGCTTTCAGATCTTCTGTGAACACAATATGGGGAGTTTCTTCACGTAGATATTTACTGAAACTACCCTGGTCTTTAAGCGGGGTGACCACATCGGGGTCAATGGCCTGGAAAACACCATGAGAGGTAAACTCATATTCCACAGAAAACTTTGTGGTCTCACCTGCAACAGCCAACTTTTCCATATATATGGTACGTTGAAGGGCGTCTGGAGCTGCTAATTGATGATCCCCTGGGACAGTCTGTATCGAAGTAATTTTCTCCTGGCGACCCTCAATGTGACGGGGGTAGGGTATCCAACATTTCACCATCTCTCCATCGGGGACTTCATCTGCCAAAACCTCAACACTCTGCTTGATATGTAGTCGTCTGGGCTCAACAAATAATTTTTGCGTTGTAGTTGCTGCGCTGATGACCCTGGCATTGTGATCGTCCAAATCCAGTTTTGCACCTGAACCAGATGTCATCTCATCGCCAGGATGGTGTTCCATCCAGACCAAATTCATTTTGGGATCAATGCGGAACAGGTTGCGGGCAGCTCTGGCGAAATATAGTTTTTGCCCATCAATGACCATAAATTCCAGTGATTTTGCTGCTTCCCATTGCTCAATATCAGAGGGAGTGACTTTTGGATAATATTTTTTGATATATGCGAACACTTCAACAGGGGTTGCTGTAAAATCAGCCCGGATGCGCTTCAGCCGTTCTCTTTCAAAGAAATATGCCTGTTGATCTTCTTTTGAGAGCCCTCCGGTTTCAAGATATTGGTCAATCAATTGAGTGGCTCTGTCAAACTCACCATTTTTTATTGCATTGTCTATTTGCTCTGAATAATTCATTGAATCCTCAATTACGTTTTCCATGTGGCATTGGCTTAATATGCCTATTGAGATTGCTGCGAACCCCAATATCATCATTCTTTTCGGATTATACATTACATGCCCCTGGTCTTAATACCTTAAGTTATATCATCGATAATCAGGTACAGACACCACCTACGAATCGATTAGTTCCCCAGCTTCAAAGGGCTCCAACCCTTTGTTAATTGCCTGATAAGTTGCTTCCATTATATCTTCCAGTTCCATGGTGGCAATTGCGTCAGCCCCAATGAGTTTTCCAAACCGAACCGTGATGGGACCAGGGTTTAAGTGAAAGGAATCCTTATTCTTCATTTTAAAGACACCTGAAAAAGATAGCGGGACAATATGAGCTCCGCTGTCTTTGGCGAAACGAAAAACAAGCCGTTTAAAGGGTGTAAGTTGGCCATTGGGAGATCTTCTGCCTTCTGGCAGAACAACGATCTGAAAGCCCTTCTCAAGGGCTTCCTTTGCCTTCTTGAAGCTACCTAAAGAGCTGCGAATATTGTCTCGCTTAATGGGGATATTCCCCATCCGTTTAACCATTGATCCATACATGAAGTAGTTTGTATGGTTCTCCGCCAGGAGACCCACATAGCATTGTGGTACCACTGCCTTTAAGAGAGGGAGATCGATGAGACTGCCGTGATTGGCCATAAAAATCAGAGGTTCCCCCAGGGGTAGAGGTTCGGCATATTCAATCTGGGGTGCACAATTTAGAAGCTTAAAAAGGGTCAGAGTGCGTCGTCTTATCCACGAATCATAGGTTTTAGGCATTTGAAAATAGGATCGAACATACAAAATGAGCAGGATAGGTGTATAATATCCCCATCCAACCATCCAATAATAGAGGGAGCGAAGGGTTCTCATTTCCAGAACACCTCGACAGCTTGTTTCAGACAATCTATCTCCAGGGGAGTGGATCCCATGAGTTCACCATCCGGCGTCAATACTTTGGGAATATTGGTTTCAATGCGAATATGACTGGCCTGAAAGCATTCAACTTCTTCCATGTGGATGTGCTCACCCGTGATGATTTTTGGGAAACTCCTAATTAGACCTATTCTGTTTTTTGGGGAAAGGATGGTGATGTCCAGCAGACCATCATTGGTTATGGCAGCTGGAGCCATGAGGTAATTACCTGTATAGCGTGTATTTGAGATTTCCACAAACACGTTTTCTCTCTCGATTAGTTCACCATCAAGGGTCATTTTGACCTGGAAAGTTTGTAGCTTTAGAATATGATAGAGACTTGCCAGGGTATAAGAGACTGTCCCCAGTGCTTTCAATTTATTTGCCGTGGCCACAATGTCTGCAACTAACCCCAATCCAAGAATGTTCAAGTAGTACCATGTTTTACCCTCGCTGGTGAAATGACCTACATCAAATTTGCGTGTTTTTCCAGCCTTAATGGTATCCAGGGCAGGTTTCCAGTCATGGTCATGGAAGTCCATATCTTTAACAAAAGCGTTACTCGTACCGACAGGAATAATGCCAATTGGTATTCGCACGGCTGAGCTATTTTGGTAATAGCCATTGATCATTTCGAAGAGGGTTCCATCACCACCGGCCGCTATGAGGCCACTATATTGGGAGAAATCAGCTGATTTGGTTAATTCAATTCCATCCCCGGGACCATTGGTGAAAAGAAGATCATACTCTACTTCAAGTTCATGTAGATAGGCTTCGATTTTGGGCAAAAGTTTTCCAGCTCGGCCATGGCCAGCCCATGGATTAAAAATAATGAGTGTTTTCATTGGGTCCGTTCGTTCTTTATTTTACTTGATATTCAATTCAATATAGTTGAAAAAACGTTTCGTATTTGTAGATAATTCAATGAGATGATAAGATGCAGGACTTGTTTGTGAGGGGCTGTTCATTTAGTTTTCATGGCTCAATCAACTCTGATGAAGCAAGTTTGATTTAAACGAAGGAAATATAATGGATCTACATCAAATACTTTCTGGTATTGACGTAAGAGCCGATTGGATCGGTCTGCGTTATGTAAAGGAAAACACAGGATTTCGACTGGTCAGGGATGGGAAACCAGAAGCCAATACAAGAGAATCAAAACAAGGTGTTATGGTTGAAGTATTGGTCAATGGACAATTCGCATACTATGGAACCAGCCGCCTTGATAAAGCAGGGATACAGGCAGCCGCAGAGAGAGCGGTTCGCTTAGCCACTGCAGCCTCAAATTACAGCCTACACTCCTTTGGCGTGGATGCACGACCGGTTGCAAAGGGAAGTTACTCATCACCTTTTCAAACCGCCGCTGATGCATTTTCACCCGGCGAGTTGTCAGATTTACTTATTAAAGCCACTGCCGAATTGAAAGTCTCTGACAAGGTGGTTACCACAAATGCCATGGCCCGAACAGTGGAAACAGAATCTCATTTTGTTTCTTCCAATGGAAGCGATGTAGACCAGAAATATCTCATGGTCTCGGCAGATTATTCTGCCATTGCACATGATGGTGGTGTGACACAAAAACGCACCGATGGTGGCCTATTGGCCAAGAGTTACCAGGCTGGAATGGAAGTATTCAATGAAGCTGATGTGTTGGCTCGTTGTCGCAAGATCGGTGGCGAAGCAGTTGAGCTGCTTACTGCTGAAGAATGTCCTACAGGGACCATGGATCTCATTTTAGCACCGGACCAGATGATGCTTCAGATTCACGAAAGCGTGGGTCATGCTCTGGAGATTGATCGAATTCTTGGTGATGAGCGCAATTACGCAGGTTGGAGTTTTGTTCGTCTGGAAGATTTTGGCAAGCTGCAGTATGGCTCCCCCCTCATGAACATCACTTTTGATCCCTACGTGGAGAATCAATTCGCGTCCTATGCCTACGATGACGGTGGTCTAAAAGCAGAAAAGGAATTTCTTATTAAAGATGGCCTTCTCATTCGTGGTCTTGGTGGCATGGAGAGCCAAATACGTTCTGGCATTAATGGCGTTGCAAATTTCAGGGCCAGCTCCTGGAACCGCGCTCCCATTGATAGAATGGCCAACCTTAATCTGGAACCAGGCAATTCAACTGAAGATGAAATGATTGGATCAGTTGAAAAAGGTGTCTTTATGACCTCAAATCGCTCCTGGTCCATTGATGACTACAGAAACAAATTTCAGTTTGGTTGTGAATATGGTAAGCTCATTGAAAACGGAAAACTTACCAAAACGGTTAAGAATCCAAATTATAGAGCCATATCCAACCCCTTCTGGCGTAGCCTGAAGATGCTTGGGAATAGAGATACCTTTGAAATATATGGTACGCCATTCTGTGGCAAGGGCGAACCCAATCAGATCATTCGTGTTGGCCACGCCAGCCCACTATGTCTGTTTGAAGGTGTGGAGATTTTTGGTGGGGCCTAAGCGCTCGACTAGAAACCGCACTTTTCTGATAGCTGAAAACATTATTGAGGTACCCAATGGAAAAATTATTTAAACAAATTAATCAGACAATTATGGCTGAGCTCAAAGAAGGAGAGTGCCTGGGTCTGAGTTTCTCAGGAGAGAAGTCTAACTTCACTCGCATCAATGCTGCCAAAGTAAGACAGATTGGTAACGTTGATGAGGCTGATCTCGGTTTTAATCTCATTCTAAATGGCAAAAGAACCACAGGCAGCATCTCACTCTCCGGTGATTTTGAAGAAGACCTGAACAGGGCACGTGGTGAATTAGGAAGATTACGAACAGAAGTTGTTCAACTTCCAGAAGATCCATACCTGGTTCTTCCTGAGAGCAAGGAAACCAGTTGGAGTGAAAAAGAGGGGAATCTTCCAGAAGCAGAAGCGATTCCTGGGGTTTTGTTACCTTCAATGGGTGATGTTGATTTAACCGGTATCTGGGCTTCCGGTCGAGTTTATCAGGGCAGCGCTAATTCATCTGGTGGCTATCACTGGTTTGCTTCAGATTCCTTCTCCCTGGACTATTCACTTATTACTCCTTCTGAAAAAATGGTGAAGGCCACCTTTGCAGGCACAGAATGGGATCAGGCGGCCTACGAGGCCTTTCTAGCTGATTCTATTACCAAGTTAGAGCTCATGTCCCTGCCGCCTAAAAAGATTGAACCTGGCGACTACAGGACTTTTATCGCAGCTGCAGGTGTCTCGGACATCCTCTCCATGTTCTCTTGGGGTGGTGTTTCTGAGGCTGCCATTCGTCAAAGTGAGAGTTGTTTGGGTAAAATGCGCAACGAAAATATCAAGCTGAGTTCTATGTTCTCGTTTTCAGAAGACTTCAGCTCTGGTTTTGCCCCACGTTTTAATGGGAATGGAGAAGTGGCTCCAGAGAAGACTGCTTTGATCAACCAGGGTGAACTCACAGGAACGCTGATAAGTACCAGAACTGCCAAGGAATATGGTGTCGAATCAAATTTTGCATCAGAGGGTGAGAGCATGAGAGCTCCTGCAATGGCAGCCGGCTCGCTAAAGGAATCTGATATTCTGGAGGCCCTGGGAACCGGGGTCTATCTATCTAATCTCCACTATTTAAACTGGAGCGACATGATCGGTGGACGAATTACTGGTATGACCCGCTATGCATGTTTTTGGGTGGAAGATGGTAAAATTGTAGCTCCCATTGAGAATATGCGATTTGATGACAGTATTTACAGCTTTCTTGGTGAGAATCTTGAGGCAGTTACTGAGAAACTGCGTATCAATCCAGACGTGGGCACCTATGATGGTCGCGAGCTTAGTGCGATTATTTGTCCAGGGGTATTGCTAAAATCATTTTCATTAACCTTATAGGTGACTATGCCCGCATCTACATCCAAACATCGCTATTTATTGATTGTCAATCCTGAAGCAGGTAGCCGCTCCACCATGAAGGCGCTGCCCGATATCGAACGCCTCATGCGGGCGCGACAAGCAGAATTTGAGTTCCACTTTACCAAGGAACGTGATCATGCCACAGAGTTGGTAAAAGAAGTGGGTTCTGATTTTGATGTCATCGTTTCTGTGGGCGGAGATGGAACCATTAACGAAATCGTTAATGGAATGCCAGACCTCCATAAACCCATGGGGATTTTGCCCATAGGTACAGGCAATGATTTTGCCCGGAGCTGTTCCATAAAAATAGATGATCTGGAAGCTGCCGTGGATGTCCTGCTTGCCCACGATGTAAAGACCATTGATGTAGGAGAAGTAAATGGTCGGAGATTTATCAATGTTATGGGACTGGGCTTTGAAGGTCGAGCAAATGACATTGGTAAGATGCTTCCCTTTTTACGCGGAATCCCTAAATACCTTATTGCCATTGGGGCAACATACTTGACTTACCGTCGGATGCCATTGGAGATCAAATTCGACGATGTGATCATTGATGAGAAGGTCTTTCTCCTGAGTATTGGAAATGGGTGGAATGTCGGGGGTGGTTTAAGGCTAACTCCCAAGGCTGTATTGGATGATGGTGAATTTGATGTGGGCTATTTGAAGGACATCACCAGATTCAGGATCCTTCAGGTGTTCCCAAAACTCTATGATGGCACCATTGATACGGTCCCTGAAGTTGAGATGTTCAAGACCAAGGAATTGACCATTGAGAGTGATCGACCCATACCGGCCCACATTGATGGCGAATCTTTCGACCCTGTCCAGAAGGCGTTTAAGGTGAAAATAATTCCAAAAGCCATAGAGATTATTGGAAACTGGTCAGCAGATACTAGATTTGGATCATAATTGTTTAACAGTAACTATCAAGTTCAGAGGTGAGGTAGATGAGACGTTTTTTTATCGTGGCAATCATTCTTGTGGTTGGAGGAAGCATTTTATTTGGACAGGATTTGAAGCCCTATACCATGGGTGCTCAAAGTTCTGAATCTCTTGATGTGGTTAAAGAAAAAACAGGTCAAGCTCTGAGTGCTGCCGGTTTCACCATATTGGGACAATACCAGCCAGCACTGGATGAAATGCGCTGGGTCTTTGTGGTTAATTCCCCTGAAATGATTGAGGCTGTTCAAGAGAAGGGGGAATTAACAGGTTTTGCTGCTGCCCTCCGTGTAGGCCTCACCGTGGAAAATGACACTGTAAACATTTCATATACAAATCCCATCTATCTTGGGAATGCCTATTTTCAGAAGCGTTTTTCCGATGTTGAAGACAAGTTTATCAAGGTTCAGGATAAGCTGAAACAAGCTATGGCTGAACTGGGTACGGTTAAGGATGAGGCGTTTGGTGCAAAAGAGGGGATGACACCCAAAGCCATTAGCAAGTACCACTATATGTTTGGTATGGAATACTTCGCAGATGTAGTGGAACTTACAGAATTCTCCAGTTATGAAGTTGGAAAAAGTATTATAGAATCAAAGCTTTCAAAAGGTGGAGATACCAAGAAAGTCTATGCCTATGAAGTTCCTGGTCAAAATCTGAAGCTTTATGGCATTGCCCTAAGTGGCGAAAGTGGTGAAGAGCAGTTCCTGCCCATTATTGACATCAGCACGCCCAAGCATACAGCGTTTTTGCCC